>JAUVOS010000092.1 GCA_030599055.1 Lutibacter sp. | reverse complement strand
CGCCTCCTATGTTTGCGAGAAACAAAAGCATCCGATTTTTAAGGAATAAATAAAAAAGACAAACAAACAGCTTTGCGGTTAAAAAAAATACTATTTTACATTAAATTCTATTGAAAAGCAAACCTCAGAAAAATGCCACGTGTGCCAAAATAATCAATTGGTGTTGTCCATGGACTTACTTCTCCGGAGTTTAAATCGGCAGCATCGCGTTTTAATTCGTTGTTTATCGCAAAGACACCACGTATAGATGGAGAAAACTTAAACCACACCAAATAAAAATCCATCCCTATACCTACTTCATACATGAAATTATGTTTTTGCATTCTAAATTCACCACTTGAATTATCATTAATATTATCAAAATTACCCGCAAAATTATGATCATAGGTTACACCACCGATTACATAAGGTCTGATATTTTTATAACGGTTTGCACTAAATTGAACTAACAAAGGGACATGCATATAGGTGCCACTTGCTTTTCGGACACTATCCTGAGCAGTATTTAAATATTTAAAATATATTTTTTTATTATTGGTAGCCAAGCCCGGTTCAATACGTATATTGATGTTATTATGCAAACGTATGTCACCAATTAAACCTACATTAAAACCAATTCTAGGAGTCGTTTCAATCCTATCTATAGCTTCAGGAAAATACTCTTCCGCTTTATAGCTAATCCTGTAATCCATTCTATTGAGGCCTAGATAAAATCCCCAACGGACTGCTTTTTTATCAAAATTTGACAGATATTCAACTTTGTCTTTTCTCTTTTGAGAGTAGAGATTTGTGCTGAGTAGCATGATTGACAATAAAGTGAGAATTTTAATTCTATGCATCATGATTTTTGCTATTTATTCGCAATATATATTGTTGCCACACCCAAAGTTTGTGGTAAATTCTGTACTTCTTTAAACCCGTTTTTTAACAAAATATTGTTGAATGCAACCCCATATGGGAAATTCTTTGCTGATTTTGACAAATAGGAATACGCTTTAGGGTCTTTGGAGAATAGTTTTCCGAAAAAAGGTAACATATAATTTGAATGAAATAAATACCCTTGTTTGATAATTGGTGAAGTGGGGACCGAGGTTTCTAATACAACAAACTTACCATCGGGTTTTAAAACGCGATAAATCTCTTGAATACCTTTGTCTAGGTTTTCAAAATTTCGTACCCCAAAAGCGACTGTAATTGCATCAAAAAAATTTGAGTCAAAGGGTAAATTCTCTGAATCGCCGTATTGCATCGTAATACGGTGAGATAAATTTAATTTTTTGACTTTCTTTTTTCCAATTTCTAACATCCCTTTGGAAATATCGGCACCAATAATTGTTGAAGCTTGTGTTTTTTGTGCGGCTAAAATCGCTAAATCTCCGGTTCCACTAGCAATGTCTAAAATATATTTGGGATTATTCTCAGCGATGATATTGATTACTTTTTTACGCCATTTTTTATCTATTCCAAAAGTCATAATTTTATTGATGCCATCATATTCTTTTGAAATGGTATCAAACATTTTTGTAACCTGCTCTTTTTTGGATTGGTTGGATTGTGAATATGGTTTGATAGTTTTAGGCACGTATAAGTATTTTTTGCAAAGATAATTTTTTAGGAGTAACTAAATCTATTTGAGAAATAAAAAACCTGAATAGTACTTTTATTCTTACTATTCAGGTTTTTTTAGTTATTTGGATATTTTAAAACTTAAAAGTTAAAGTAGCCAAAACTTTATTGTTCTTAGTTGCGAGTTCTGCACCATCTATTTGAATATAATCTAAATCGGTATAAAAATTATAGTAGTCTGTTTTTTCGCTATAATCGTATGCCACATCTAAGAGGATGCCACCAAAATCATAGCCCATTCCCAGAGCATAACCTCGTTTATTGTCTGTTTCAAGAGCAGCTACATAAGGATTTTGTTCATAACTAAAACCACCTCTGATACTTATTTCTGAAAAACGCCATTCTGTTCCCAAGTTAAAACTATAGGTATCCGCTAATATATTATGCACTTCGTGATTAATATCCGAAAAGTCTGGTTTTAAATTTATTCCTTTATAATTTTTTCGTGATATATCTACACTTATTAAACCTTGTGTATCAAAAATATATGCCAAACTACCTGTCAATTTACTAGGAGTTCTTAGATCATAATCATAGGTTTGGAGTTTGTTACTACTATTGTAATAGGCAGGTGGATCGTCACTAAAAAGAATATCGTAATACCCAAAAGAATCATATTCGTCTTCTTCGTACATATTATTTTCTTCATGAATTTCATACCACACAGGAGATTTGTAAGACAAACCCAATCTGAAATCTTGTGTAATTTTATAAATTGCTCCTAGACCTAAGGAAAAACCATCTCCAATAACATCTTGCCAGAAGTATTCATAGGAATCAACCGTATATCCAGCGCCATCGTTTGCAAATTCTTCACGGGTGCTTTCCTCTGAGAAGTCCAAATTGTATGCGTTGAATGACAGACCTAAATTCAACTTATCATTGAGTTGCGTAGCAATGGCAAAGTTTACTTCCGATTGTTTTCCTGAGGTTATGTTTTTGTATGATTGAGATTCCACATTTGGATAAGCTCCAAAAGTTCCAATAAATGATGAGCTACTCGCCTCCCAATTATTGTCAAAATTATTTATTGAATTGTAATTAATGGCTACAGCTACTTTTTTAAAACTGCTTTCTGGATAATCATTCTCAAACACCAAGAGACCGCCTGCTTGCGTAATATTGAAATTGTCGTGTAATGTTTCCATTTGATTTCCATAAAAATCAGAGGTAAAATTGTTCCCTTCATAACCGAGTGTAAATGTAGCTGCCGAATTGTTGAAAATTGAACCGCTAGCTGGATTTATGGCAATAGCACTCAAGTCGCCACCTAAAGCACCAAAGGCACCTTTCATAGCCATTGTTCTTGCGGTACCCTGCGTATTTTCACTGCTTAATAGAACTCCTATATCTTCGTATCCTAAGATTTGAGCATTTGCTATAAGCCCGATAAATAAACTAATAATTAGTAGTGTTTTTTTCATAATAGTCATGATTCATTACACACATACTTCTACTTGTAAGAGAAATATGATAAAATTTAAATAGACATTTCTTAAAAGATTAACGACGACCGCCTCGTGATGAACTACCTTTTGAACTTGATGACGAACTAGACGATGAGCTTCCTGATGATCTTGACGAGCTACCAGACGATCTAGTTGAACTACCCGATGAACTTCTAGTACTAGAAGAGCTTCTTGAACTTGAACTGCCAGAGTACGACTTGTTGTTAGTAGATCTAGAAGTACTATTTTGGGTACTCGATCTTCTTGTCGGAGACGTAGTCCTTGGTTTTGTTGTACTAGGTTTTGTTGTACTAGGTTTTGTTGTACTAGGTTTTGTTGTACTAGGTTTTGTGTTTCTAGTATTCTGGTTTGTTCGAACTCTTGGTCTTGTAGTGTTATTGGAATTAGGATTTGTAGTTCTTCTAGCGGTGTTATCTCTAGTTGGAGAAGTAGTTCTCCTTCTAACGGTATTATTATCACGTGCATTTACATCACGGCTAATTCTTGTATTCTCACTCGATGTTCTGGTAAGTGTTCTTCTGCTGACTCTATCTGAGATTGTACCACTTCCTCTAATTACAGAACGTCTAGAATTATTAGTATTAACATTGGCAACGCTTCTGCTTAAACTTCTTCTACCATCGTTTGCATTATAGCTAGCTCTTCTACCATATTGATTATAAGGTCTTGGATTGTAGTTTTGGTTATACGCATTATATCCATATCCGCCATAGTAGCTAGGGTTGTAATATCCATATCCGCCGTTATAGTACCCGTTATAGTAATAAGGGTTGTAATAGTTGTTATAAGAGTAATACGATCCGTAATTGCTACCGTAATAATAAGGATTGTAATAGTTATTATAACCGTAATAACCCCATGGGCGATAGTAGTATCTTGGGTAATACCAATTGTAATAGCCCCAATTATTGCCGTAATAGTAAGGGGAATGGTAAGGATGGTACCAATTATAATCAACATGATGTGTAACATGAACTTCTTTGGTATCATAACCCCAAGGCTCATTGTTATCTACGTTGCCTTCATCATCATATTCTTCTTCAGTTGAATAGTCATCCGCATTTAATACGATTTCATCTTGGTCGTCTAAATTTTCATACTTATCAAGTTCAAGGGCAAAATAATTATCTTCCTTTTCTTTAACTACTTTTTTAACAACTACAATTTTTTCCTCAGGTTGTTGGTAGATTCCGTCTTCTTCCTGAACGACTCCTCTGTAGGAACTACAAGATGAAATAACGACACCTATTAGTAATAAAACTCCCAAATAGATGTTTTTTCCGATACTTGTGGTTAGTTTATTCATAATAATTGATTTTAAATTGTTGAATGTATAAAAATAATTAGATTTGCCAAATATTTCTATTATTCAAATATACACAATATTTATGCCAAATTCCAACTATGGGTAAAAATTTAACAAAACGCAGCGAAGACTATTCTAAATGGTATAACGAGCTAGTAATAAAGGCAGATTTAGCAGAAAATTCGGCCGTTAGAGGTATGATGGTTATCAAACCATATGGGTACGCAATTTGGGAAAAAATGCAAGCAGAATTAGATAGAATGTTTAAGGAAACAGGACATCAAAATGCTTATTTTCCTTTATTGATTCCAAAATCATTTTTCAGTAAAGAGGCCAGTCATGTAGAAGGTTTTGCCAAAGAATGTGCAGTAGTCACACACTATCGTCTAAAAAATGCAGAAGATGGATCCGGAATTGTTGTGGACGAAACCGCAAAACTCGAAGAAGAACTTATTGTTAGACCTACCTCGGAAACTATTATCTGGGATACCTATAAAAAGTGGGTACAGTCTTATAGAGATCTACCTTTATTAATCAATCAATGGGCAAATGTTGTTCGTTGGGAAATGAGAACACGATTGTTTTTGCGAACTACCGAGTTCTTATGGCAAGAAGGTCATACAGCACACGCTACCAAAGAAGAAGCTTTGGAAGAAGCTGAAAAAATGCATGAGGTTTATACACGATTTGCAGAAGATTTTATGGCCATACCCATAATAAAGGGATCAAAGTCAGAAAATGAACGCTTTGCAGGGGCATTAGAAACTTTTACAATTGAAGCATTAATGCAAGATGGAAAGGCACTTCAAGCTGGAACTTCTCACTTTTTAGGTCAGAATTTCGCAAAAGCATTTGATGTGAAATACGCTACTAAAGAAGGAGGTTTAGAATATGTTTGGGCAACATCTTGGGGTGTAACAACTCGATTAATTGGTGCACTTATTATGACACATTCCGATGATAATGGTTTGGTTTTACCACCCAATTTAGCACCTTATCAAGTTGTAATTGTTCCCATTTATAGGACAGATGAGCAATTAAAAGCAATTTCTGAAAAAGTAAATCAAATAATAAGTGATTTACGAGCGCAAGGTATTAGTGTAAAATACGACGACAGAACAACTCATAAACCGGGATGGAAATTTGCAGAATATGAGTTAAAAGGCGTTCCTGTACGATTAGCTATGGGACCAAGAGATTTAGAAAATGGAACTGTTGAAGTGGCACGTAGAGATACTTTTGAAAAGACAACTATTGAGCAATCAAATGTTGTTCAAAAGATTAGTGATTTATTAAAATACATTCAAGATAACTTATTTACTAAGGCAAAAGTATTTAGAGACGACCATGTTACGGAAGTAAATAGTTTTGATGAGTTTAAAAAAGTTTTAAATGAAAAAGGAGGTTTTGTTCTTGCGCATTGGGATGGAACCGTTGAAACAGAGAAAAAAATTAAAGAGCTGACAAAAGCAACTCTAAGATGTATTCCTTTAGACGCTAAAGAAGAAGAGGGAGTCTGCGTTTTAACAGGCAAACCCTCTAATAAAAGAGTAATTTTTGCAAAAGCCTATTAATTTTTTGTATAAAAATTTTGCGGAGCAAAAAATAGTTGTATTTTTGCACTCGCTTTGAAAAGTAGAATAATCTTGGCCCGTTCGTCTATCGGCTAGGACGCCAGGTTTTCATCCTGGTAAGAGGGGTTCGATTCCCCTACGGGCTACATATTGTTACAACGATTGTAACAAATTAAATAAATAGTAAGATGGCAACGCACAAATCAGCATTAAAGAGAATTAGAAATAGCGAAACAAAAAGACTTCGTAACAAATATCAGCATAAAACTACACGTAATGCTATTAGAGATTTGCGTGCTATGACCAAAAAGAAGGATGCTGAATCTAAATATGTTGAAGTTACTTCAATGTTAGATAAATTGGCGAAGAACAACGTTATTCACAATAACAAAGCTGCTAATTTAAAATCGAAATTAGCAAAATTTGTCGCTACTCTAAAATAATTTTACAATACATTTTATATAAGAAAGACTGCCCGTGGGCGGTCTTTTTTGTTTGTAGTTTTTTTGGTAATGTGGCCAATTTTTTGACTCCTCAAAACAAAATAAACACCGATCAAAATCATAGGAATACTCAACCATTGTCCTGTATTGAGTATCCATTCAGCCCTATCGGCTTCTTGAGCTTCCTTAAAGAATTCAATAAAAAAGCGAATAGTCCATAACAAAATCATAAAGATACCAAAGAGGTAACCTTCCTTTTTACGTTTATCGGTTTTCCAATAGATATACCACAAGACAAAGAACAACAACACATAACTTATCGCTTCGTAGAGTTGTGCAGGATGACGCGGTGCGGTATCTCCTAAACGTTGAAATATAAAGCCATAATCGGTGCCCGTGTATTTTCCAATTATCTCAGAATTCATCAAATTACCTATTCTGACTAAGGCACCTCCAATCGGAATTGCTAAAACAACCCGATCTAATATCCAAAGTATTGATTTTTCGGGTAATTTTTTCTTTTGGAACAGAAACATTGCTATAATCATTCCAATTGTAGCACCATGGCTGGCTAAGCCCATAAAACCTGTAAATCTAAAAGGATTGAACTTAACAGGTAATAATATCTCTAAAAGATGATCTTGGTAGTAATCCCAACTATAGAAAAACACATCGCCTAAACGAGCGCCCAAAAGGATTGAAATTGCAGCATAAATAAAAAGTGAATCTACTAATTCTTCGGAAACACCATCATGTTTAAAAAGCTTTTTTTCCACCCATATTCCCAATAAAAAAGCGATGACGAACATCAGGCTATAATATCGAATGGCTATAGGACCTATTTCAAAAAGAATAGGTGATGGATTCCAATTTATTGCTTGTAGTATCATAGTTCTCAGTTCTCAGTTCTCAGTTCTCAGTTCTCAGTTCTCAGTTCTCAGTATTCAGTTCTCAGTAATCAGTTCTCAGTTATCAGTATTCAGTTCTCAGTATTCAGACAGACTTCCAAATGTAAACTACTAACTATAGACTATAGACTGAAGGCTGTAGGCTGTAGGCTCTAGACTAAAGACTAAAGACTAAAGAACTTCCCTTTATTTATTATTTTTCAACACGTATTTAATTACTTTTTCCATCAAATGCACACGGTCTTTTCCTCGTACGTTGTGTGGATGCATCGGATAGGTAAAGAAATCTAACTGAATCCCTTTTTCTACGGCTTCTTTCAATAAAGTCATACTGTGTTGCGGGACAACTGTATCATCAATACTTCCGTGTATTATCAGTAATTCTCCTTCAAGGTTTTCAATATAGTTATGCACTCTAGTTTTTTTATAACCTTCGGGGTTTTCTTGTGGAGTATCCATATAACGTTCACCATACATCACTTCATAATACTTCCAATCTGTAACCGGGCCACCGGCAACACCAGTTGTAAATACGTCTGCATGGTGTAACAGCATAGAAATAGTCATAAATCCACCATAACTCCATCCGTGAATGGCTAATCGATCTGCATTGACATATGGAAGCGATTTTAGGTAGTTAACACCTGTCATTTGATCTTCCATGGCGAGAACTCCTTGGTTTCTGTGAATACTACTTTCAAAAGCAAAACCTCTATGTGCTGAACCACGACCATCGACTGTAAAAACTATATAATCTTCTTCTGCAGCTAAATAATGCATCCATAAAGAAGCGCCACCCATCCAGGAGTCTGTTACCAACTGGGCATGCGGACCTCCATATACATAAACAAAAACAGGATACTTTTTAGTCGCATCAAAATCAGCGGGTTTTATCAAACGAGCTTCTAATTGTGTTCCATCATTTGCTTTTAATTTGATAAACTCAGTTATTCCTATTTCATAATCTTTTAGAGGATTTTCAGCTTCTAATAACAATTCACAATCTTTAGTTTTGAAGTTTAACGTGTTTATTAGTCCAATCTTTCTAGGTGTTTCTAAACTACTATAAGAATCTATCAAATAGTTACCCGATGCGCTTAATTGTGCACGATGTGTTCCACCATCTTTTGTGATTTGCGTTACTTTTTTATCTTTTAAATCAATTTTATAAACCTGCAATCCTTTGGGGTCTTTACCGGTTGCTTCAACGTATAAATTTTCTGCAGAAGCGTCAAAACCGAGTATTTTAGTTATCACAAAATCAAAATTTGTTAAGGTTCTTCGATACCTTGCGAAAAGATCGTGTTCATAAATATTCATATAACCATCTTTTTCACTTAACCAGAAAAAACGTGTGTTTGAATTGGGAAAAAACAAAGCTGGTGTTTCGGGCTCTACCCATTTGTCACTTTCCTCTTGAAAAACACTTTTAACTTTTTTACCGGTTTGAGCATCATACACATTAAACCACATATGATTTTGCGCACGATTTACTTCTGCTAATAAAACATATTTTTCATCTGGTGACCAAGATAAATTCGTCAAATAATGCTCGTCTGTTGTATCGATATCTAAATAGGTCAAACTAGTTGTATTCATGTTATACACACCTACTTTTGCTTGCTCACTTTTTTGACCTGCCATCGGGTATTTTCCTGCTTTTAATTCTGCCGGATAGGAGGTAATATCGACAATTGGGTAATCTGTTACATGGGTCTCATCTTTTTGATAAAAGGCGAGATAAGTACCGTTTGGCGACCAAAAAGTTCCTTTAGAAATACCAAACTCAAACCGATGAATGGCTTGCCCTGAAACGATATTATTGTCTGCAATTTGAGTAATTACAATCTTCGAATTAGAACTTGTTGCAACATATAAATTATTATCTAATGTATAAGCGAGTGATTTATTTTTAGTGCAAAAATCATTGTTTTGTGCTTTCTTATCAAATTTAATTAGTTGCTTCTTAGTCTTTTTGATATAATCATAAACGATATAGCCTTCTTTTGACTGAAAAACTAAATCGGTTTTATCAATAGAATGAATGCGTGGTAGATTTTCAATTTCCGGAAAAACTTCCTTAATTGTTTCTAAATCAATTTGGTTGACCAAATGATTTTTCACATCTTTAATGAAATACGCATCATTTTCTTTGTACACATAAGTGTCTGTTCCCTCTACCCATTGCAAACTGCTAATTCTTTCGGGATACAAACCTTTGTAAT
>JAUVOS010000155.1 GCA_030599055.1 Lutibacter sp. | reverse complement strand
CCATTGATAATAAGTGCACTATTTTCTATATCGATACTTACCGTTCCTGGAAAATCATCATGAACAGAATCATCTCGTAGCAAAGAAGCTCTTTTTTCTAGAACAGTTTCATTTAATTCGCCTCTCGTTACGATGGCGCGTAAACGAAGTTGATTTCCACTACCAACTTGTATCATCAGTTCTCTTGCCAACAAACGTCCGATTCGACCAAAACCATATAAAATAACATCTTTAGGCTTAAAGTTCTCCATTTTATCAGCTTCCTTCAACTTATTTTTAATAAAACTAGTTTTGTCATTACAAGCATTTTTTTCACTGACACATTCATACGCAAGTTTACCGATGTCAATTCGAGCAGGCGGAAAATTATTACTTCGTATCGTACGGGCAATGTCTAGTACATCATAAATTGTAATTGATTTTTTTACAAAATTGCGAGCGGAATTTAAAATATGAAGAATCTCAGTCACATTTTTATTAATCAATTGATTTCTAAAAAGCAATAATTCAATCGTATCATCATACCATAAATCATTAATAATTTTAATAAATTCTACGGTAGCGCGATTTTTTTTAGTTTGAAAGTTAATTTCTTTGTTAAATGAAGTTTTTGTGGACATATCTGAAGTTATTAAGTTTCAGCAAAAATAATCATTTCAAACGTTTTCGTAGGCAATAAGGAAGCATTTAATTATACACAAAAAGTGGAAAGTTATTCACAAAAAAAGAACTGACAATTAAAACTTAATCATCAGTTCTTTTAATAGAAAATCCTTTTTTAAGAAGGATTTTCATTTATTAATCCTATAATTTTAATGAAATATATTCTACTTTATTATCCGTATTTAGAATCTGTAAGGTTACATATTCATTGTCTTCATAAGTACGCAACAAGGTTTCTACATCTGCTATATTGGTTACTTTTTGTCTTTCAATTGCCAAAATAATTGCCTCTTTTGTTATTCCATATTTAATAAATGAAGGGTTATTTATTTTTTCGATAGCAACACCGTAATCTATATTGTATTTATTCTTTTGCTTTTGAGAAAGAGTTTTTAACTGTAAACCCAAAACATTATCAATAAAATCGGTTTCACTAAATGCTTCTTTACCAAATTTATTTTTTAGCTTCACCCTAAAGACTTTAGGTTGCTTGTTCCGTAAAACTGTAATATCAATCTGTTCTCCCGGTCGATGCGCATTCAACTGCCCTTTTAGGTCGGAGAATTTTGTTATTTTTGTATTATTAATTTTAATAATTATATCTTTTTCTTCCATTCCTGCTTCTTTAGCTCCTCCATCATTTACAACTTTTGTAATATAGATACCTTCAGCAACAGATGTGTTGAGTTCTTTTGAATTTTCACCGTTGAGTTCTACAAATTGAATTCCTAAGAATGCGCGTTGCACATTACCAAATTCGACCAAGTCTTCCACAATTTTTTTAGCAATATTAGAAGGTACTGCAAATGAATAGCCGACATAAGAGCCTGTTTGAGATGATATAGCAGTATTAATCCCAACTAATTCACCTTTGGTATTTACCAAGGCACCGCCACTATTTCCGGGGTTGACTGCAGCATCTGTTTGTATATACGACTCTATGTTATTATTACCGGTTAAATCACGTCCCTTAGCACTAATAATCCCCGCTGTTACAGTTGAAGTCAAATTATAGGGATTTCCCACAGCTAATACCCACTCTCCTATTTTCACATTATCCGAATTTGCAAAAGTGATATGAGGCAAATCATCTGTATCAATTTTAACTAAGGCTATATCATTTTTTTCATCTGAGCCGATGAGTTCGGCTTTATATACTTTTTTATTGTTGAGTGTTATTTCAATTTCTGTAGCATTGGCAACCACATGATTATTGGTAATAATATAGCCATCGGGCGAAATTACAACACCACTACCCGTTCCTACTTGCTTGTATTTACGACCGCTACTACGTCCATAAAAAAGTTCATCAATTGGATTGTAAACCGTTTTTACAGCCGTGTTTTTAACGTGTACAACCGCATCAACGGTAGCTGCTGCTGCATGCGTAAAATCGGTAGTTTCTGCTGCATAAGCCGGTGATTTTACAATACTTGTTTGAACTATTTTTGGTTGTTCTTCTTTAATCTCAACAGTTTGTAATTCTGTTTTTTTTACAGTTTCCTTACAACTAATAAGGGTAAGAATACTCGCTAAAATTGCAACTATTGCATAAGACACTATTTTTTTCATTTAAAAACGTATTAATTATTTTTAGATTTTCATTCGCAGGGCGAAAGCCGTTAAGGTGGGATGGTTTAATACCCCGATGCTCTGCGTCGGAATTTAGGGTTCAGGGCTTGACCTGAGGTTAAATATCATTTATTCCCTTTTAACAAACCCAAATTTAGTGTAATATTGTTAAAACTTAAAATAATTAACCTGACTTTAACGCTTTTAACATTGCTTTAGGATGAGGAGCTGCTACGCTAAGAGGCTTATGTCCAAAGCTCATAGCCTTTTATATGGCAACCTATACTTTAGCTTCTATTTTTTTCTTAGTTTTGTCCTGATGAAAATCCACTTTTATAAATACCACGGAACGGGTAATGATTTTATTCTGATTGATAATAGAGAAAATTATTTTGATAAAACCAACAACAATTTTATTACAACTTTGTGTGATCGGCATTTTGGAATAGGCGCTGATGGGCTGATCTTACTTGAAAATTCGAAAGAACATGACTTTTCCATGCAGTATTACAATGCGGATGGTTTAGAAGGCAGCATGTGTGGAAATGGAGGTCGTTGTATTGTGAGTTTTGCCAAGGAATTAGGAATAATAAAGTATAAAACTAGTTTTGAAACAATTGATGGTGTTCACGAAGCCACGATTAAAAATGATGTAGTTTCACTTCAAATGAATGATGTTGAAAAAATCGAAAAACACGAAACACATTGCTTTTTAAATACAGGTTCTCCGCATCATGTTACTTTGGTAGAAGGTATTGAGTCCTACCCTGTTTTTGACAAAGGTCGGGAAATTAGATATGCCGCCCCTTATTATGATGTCGGAACAAATGTCAATTTTGTTGAAAAAATTAAAAAAAATATTTTTAAAATTAGAACCTATGAACGTGGTGTTGAAAATGAGACCTTAAGTTGTGGCACTGGTGTTACTGCAGTAGCTATAGCCATGTATGAACAAGGAAAAACAAATAATAAAAAAGTGGTGTTACAAACACTCGGTGGTCGATTAAAAGTATCCTTTAAAAAGACCGATGATAAATATCACAACATTGTATTAAAAGGTCCTGTAAAACTTGTTTTTAAAGGGGAGCATCGTTAGGCTTTGGGCTTTGGGCTCTGAGCTTTGGGCTTTGGGCGATTAATAATATAGAAATACGTTTAAAAATTGACAAAAGGTGGCTCAAAGCACAAAGCTCAGAGCCTAAAGCATAAAAATGAGATTACTAAAAGGAAAAAATATTCAAATAAGAGCTCTTGAACCAACCGATTTAGACTGGTTGTTTGAGCTTGAGAACGATGAAGGTATTTGGGAAATTAGTAATACGTTACAGCCTTTCTCAAAAGATATACTTAAAAAATACCTTAAAAATGCGCATCAAGATATTTTTACCGCAAAGCAATTACGCCTTGTTATTTGCCATAATGAAAAACCCATGGGTTTAATTGATCTTTTTAATTTTGATCCACATAATCATAGAGCAGGACTCGGAATTTTGTTGTTGTCGGAATTTCAATCAAAAGGCTTTGCTTCTGAAGCGATGCAATTGGTGATAAAATATGCTTTTATACATTTGCAAATCCATCAACTTTATGCAAATATTAGTATTGAAAACACAAAGAGTATAACACTCTTTCAAAAAGTTGGATTTGAAATTATTGGCAATAAAAAAGAATGGATTTATTACAAAGGGCAATACAAAGACGAATTACTACTACAACTATTAAACAATGATTAAACAAAAGCATATTATTTATGCCGTCCTTGTTACCTTAATTGGGTTTGGGCTTATTTTAGCAAATTTATTTTACAGTAAAATATACAAAACTAATGTGTTAAACAGCGGAGAATTATTTATTCCAACCAATGCAAGTTTTGAAGAAGTAGAAAGTCTCGTCAGACCTTTTCTAAGGCGAACGGCATCTTTTAAATGGGTTGCAAAAAAGAAAAAATATACAAAACGTATTAAATCAGGGAAATACCTTCTTAAAAAAGGAATGAGCAATAATGATTTGGTAAATTTATTACGAAGTGGTAATCAAACACCCATTAATCTGAGTTTTAACAATCAAGATAGTCTAGAAAAATTAGCTGGTCGTATTGCCCAACAACTAGAACCCGATTCCTTATCAATTTTACAAGTAGTAAAAGACGAATCATTTTGGGTAGAAAATGGCTTTACAAAAGAGACCGCAATAAGCATGTATATCCCTAACTCTTATGAAATTTATTGGAATACAAATGCTGTGGCTTTCCAAGATAAAATGCTTAAAGAATATCGCAAATTTTGGAATGCATCAAGATTAGCAAAAGCCAAAGAATTGGATCTAAGCCCAATTGAAGTTATAACACTTGCCGCTATTGTACAAAAAGAGACTTCAAATGTTGCTGAGAGAAAGACAGTTGCAGGATTGTATTTGAATCGCTATAAAAACAAATGGCCACTACAAGCCGATCCTACCGTTATTTATGCTTTAAAACTAAAAAATGGAATGGATAAAGAATATAAACAGGTACTCTATAAACATCTTGATATTGATTCTCCTTACAATACATATATCCATAATAATTTGCCTCCGGGACCTATTGGAATGCCAGATATTTCGGCAATTGATGCTGTGCTAAACCCTAAAAAGCACGATTATTATTATATGTGTGCGAGTGTGACAGATTTTGGGAAACATGTGTTTGCAAAAACTTTGTCACAACACAATGTTAACGCACGTAAATATCAAAATTGGTTACGGAAACAGGGGTATTGAATTGAGTAGTGAGTAGTGAGAATTTAAAATTTAAAATTTGTATTTAAAATTTAGAGTATCTATTTTCATAATGATCCTATTTCTTTTGGGTGGTTGCAAGGATGCATCAAAGAAAAATATTCAACCTTCTCAAGATTTTGTAAAAAACAATATTGAATATGCAAAAGGATTTGGTATTCAAGACTATAACGGTTTTAAAAAATTAACTGTTTACACGTCTTTTAAAGGAGACGACACCAAAAGAGAGTACTTTTTAATTTCGAAATCAAAAGAAGTTCCTGACAGCCTTAAGAATAAAAATATTATTCGAATTCCAATTAAAAGAATTGTAGTAACATCTACAACTCATATTCCTATGTTAGAGCTTTTAGAAGTCGAGAATACATTAGTTGGCTTTCCAAACACGGATTATATTTCCTCTAAAAAAACACGGGTTTTAATTGATAGTAATCAAGTTAAAGACCTCGGACAAGAACAAAATATCAATACAGAATTACTGATTGAGCTACAACCTGAAATACTGATAGGTTTTGGGGTAAACAATAGCGGAAAAGTTTTTAAAAACATTCAAAAAATGGGTATTCCCGTACTTATGAATAGTGACTGGTTGGAAGAAACTCCCCTTGGTAGGGCAGAATGGATTCGATTTTTTGGAGCCTTATACGATAAGGATTCTATTGCACATACACGTTTTAACGAAATAGCAAATCATTACACGGCTATTAAAAACAAGTTAGCTCACATTACCGACAAACCCTCTGTACTATCCGGATCATTATTCCAAGATGTATGGAATATGCCCGCTGGAAATAGTTTTATGGCGCAGTATCTTAAAGATGCTAAAACAGATTATTTATGGAAGGATTCAGAAGGAACAGGTAGCCTATCCCTGAGTTTAGAAAGTGTATTGGAAAAAGGAAAAAATGCTGAATTTTGGATTGCTCCCGGGTTTTACACCACTAAAAAATCTATGTTTTCGGACAGTCCGCATTACAAAGAATTTTCTGCATTTAAAACAGATAAGATCTACACGTATGCTTTAAAAAAAGGAGCCACCGGTGGCGTTCTTTATTTTGAATTAGCCACTACCCGACCCGATTTGGTTTTAAAAGATTTGGTTCAGATTTTTCATCCTAGTATTTTCCTTGGTAAAGAGATGACTTTTTTTAGTAAACTTGAGTAATCAATACTCTAT
>JAUVOS010000199.1 GCA_030599055.1 Lutibacter sp. | reverse complement strand
TATTTAACAAAACTCAAAGGAGAAAATTGGTATAAAAGAAAATTTATTCCCTTTATTTCTCCTATAACTCTAATTGCTTTATTGGCAACAATCGTTTTGATGTTTAGTCTAAAAGGTGATATGATTTTAGAACTTCCGATGGATGTATTACGGATTGCCATTCCGTTAGTTATTTATTTTATCATCATGTTTTTGGTGAGTTTCTTTATGGGAAAATCAATGAATGTTCCGTATGACAAAAATGCTTCCGTTGCATTTACAGCCACAGGAAATAATTTTGAATTAGCCATTGCCGTTGCTATTGCCGTATTTGGAATTAACTCACCTCAAGCTTTTGCAGGTGTTATTGGGCCGTTGGTTGAAGTCCCGGTTTTGATACTTTTGGTTAGTGTATCTTTGTATTTTAAACGGAAGTTTTATTAGATCTCTCGCAAAGGCGCAGAGACGCAAAGAAAATTTTTTATTAAAAATTACTTTTTAAAGTTACAATTAATTGTATCTCAATTTAGCTTGGCGTCTTAGCGTCTTTGCGAGAAAATAGAATCAAAACCATGAAAATACTAATTCTCTGTACCGGAAATACCTGCCGAAGCCAAATGGCTCAAGGATTTTTAAGTGCTTTTAATGATTTTTTAGAGGTATATTCCGCAGGAACAAAACCCGAAAAACAAGTCAATCCTAATGCCGTAAAAGTGATGCGTGAAATGGGAATTGACATCAGCCAAGGTCAACCCGAAATTGTTGAAAATTATACAGGTAAAGCTTTTGATTATGTCATTACGGTTTGTGATGGCGCTAAAGAGATTTGTCCGGTTTTCACAGGTGATGTAAAAAATCAATTACATATTGGTTTCGATGATCCTGCCGATGCAAAAGGAACAGAAGAAGAAGTGCTACCGGTGTATAGACGTATTCGCGATGAGATTTTGGTTGATTTCTTTGCGTTTTATCAAACGGAATTACGCTAAAGTGATTTGAAAATTTAAAGGTTTGAATTCAGGTTATTAAAATCTAGTTGTGATTTACAATTGTATTTGAAGTAAAATATGATATAATAATATCGCTGCCACAATAGATAATGGGATTGAAGAATAAAAACCAGCTCCTATGTTTTTCGCTTTTCCTCCTTCTTTAAAAAAGCCTATTGCGTGTACTATAAATTGCAAAACTCCAAAAACTGATGCGGTAAATATTCCGATATAAAGCCCACTTTTATTTTCAATAACTAATAGCGCAAGAGTAATTAGATTAAGGGTAGTAATCAGACTCGCACCTATAAGATATTTCTTTTTAGTGAGTTGTATTTTTTTAATTTTAAGTTTGAATATGCCTTGTGCGACTTCTTCAAAAGTGTGAATGATTACCAACCAAATAAAAAGGATATAAAGTAGAACAATAGTATGGTAACTATCCATTTTTAGAATTTTAATCTTTTAGATTGATGTTATTTCAATTTCTTAAATCCTTTATATCGCAAATACGAAACATAGGCAAAAATTACAAAAAATACGATTGCAAAGTAAATCCATTTAGGTATTGGTACAGGATCTCCGGTTGCATACGAATGCATTCCTGAAAGGTAGAAATTCACTCCAAAGAAAGTCATAATTAAGGTCGCAATAGAAAATAAACTAGCGAGATTAAAAGCAAATTTGCCACGTAAACCGGGTACTAATCGCATGTGTAAAACAAAGATATAGACCATCATAGAAATCAATGACCAGACTTCTTTTGGGTCCCAACTCCAATAACGACCCCAACTTTCAGCTGCCCAAACACCACCGAGAAAAGTTCCTATGGTAAGTGTATATAAACCGACAGCTAAAGTAGATTCGTTGATATAAGTCAGTTCGTTTATGGTGTGATTAAATCGTTTGCTGTTTTCAGGTGTTCGTAAAATATATAAGAATAAGACCACAAAACCAAGTAAAGCGCCCAAACCTAAAAATCCATAACTAGCGGTAATAATTGCCACATGAATCATTAACCAATAGGATTTTAAAACAGGAACCAAATTGGTTATTTCAGGGCTCATCATGCTGCCGTGCGCGATAGAGAGTAAGAAAGAGGCAAATAACACCGTAGAAGCTAAGGTAAATTTACTTTTCTTATAAGAGAATATAAGCCCAGCTAAAGTAGTTACAAATGCTACAAAAACTACCGCTTCATAGCCGTTACTCCAAGGTTCATGACCTGAAATATACCAGCGCACACCTAAGCCAGCAACATGAGCCATCATCCCTAAAACAGTTAAAAAACTAAATAAAGTTAGAAGTGTTTTTACAATTTTTGAATTGGGTTTAAACAAATCTACAAATGCCAAAATCAGAAAGATAAATCCGATAAGCATATAATAGAACATCAGTTTTGTAAAAATACTCCATCGGTTGTATTTTATTTCAAAATCTATTTTTGTATCCGATGGAATTATAGCCGCTCCCATTTTTTGTTGGTAGGCAGCGATATAACCTAAAAACTCCTCTGCTTCAGCGTAATCATTGCTTTTTACGGCCTTCTGTAATGACATCATATACATTTGATGCATTTTTAACAGCATGGTGTCTTGTGCTATAAAAGCTTTGCTATCTGTTCCTGCAAACCATTTGTTATTGGTGTCAGATGGTTTTGGATAAATACGCATCATAGAACCATTTAGCACTTGTATCCAAACATTAGCTCGTTCGTCAAGATTGATAAGTTCTTTATCAGTTGCGGTGCGATCCATGAATTTTTTCTGATGTGCTGTATTTACAGCATCACCAATAACATAAGAGTTTTCCGTATAGAAATTAGTAACAGCAGTCAATCCATCGTTAATTTTTAGTTTATCAGCCATTTTACTCCCTAATCGAGCCGTTTTAGCGTGAATTAAAGGGATACTACTCCATTTTGTAGGATTTATTTGTGCACTTAAAACAACTTGCTCAGCTGTTAATCCATCGTAAGAATCTTTTTTATAAACTTTACGTAAATTCTCAATAGCATAGGTATTTATTGGTTTTATTCGACCTTGAAAATCTTGTATCAATAGTTTTCCAAACTTTTCAGCATGTTCCTTTTTTACTGCATATTGATGAATGTCTTGCGACGGATTTTCTTGTCCAAAACCCATCGTAGAAAAGCCTAATAACAGAATAATTACAGAAAGTTTTTTAGCGGATAGTTTCTTTAGTTTTTTAGATAAATCAGAAAAACGAGTTCCTCTCCAAAACATACTGACAAACATTCCTAATGCCATTAAAAAGTAGCCAATGTAAGTTAGTAGCGTACCCCAATAATCATGGTTTACCGATAATATGGTTCCTTTTTCGTCTTTGTCATAAGAAGACTGAAAGAAGCGATAGCCTTTATAATCTAGCACATGATTCATGAAAATGCGATAGTCAAAGGTTTTATCTTTGTCCATTACGGTTACTTCACTAGCAAAAGAGGATGGACTGTTTGAACCGGGATATCGCTCAAGTTGGAAATCTCGTAGTTTGATTGAAAAAGGCGTTTTTATTTCTTTTGATCCGTATTTAATACTAAAATTAAGTCCGTTTAAGGAAATATTCCGTGCATCGGCAATGGCATTCTTGGCACCTTGAACTACAATTTGCTCTGTTTCATCACCAGAGCTAACTTCCATATAAACTGCATCATAAGGAAATTGGTTTTTCTCAGCAACTGGAGCGCTAAATTGTTTCATTTCTCCCTTTATGGGAGCGGAAGGAATTACAAATCCTAAAGTAGGGAAATTGTATAATTTAAGAAGTTGTAGTCGTGCGATACTATCTTTATAAATAGCTGTTTTTTCACGTGATTGCATTTCCATAAAAGTCCCATCCATATTGGGCTGTAGGAAAGTGCCTTCTGCAGAAGTTATAAAGTTCATAGCGCCAACTGTAGGCTTATTAAAGCTAAAGAATTGATTAGCATATTTTGTGAGACTTTTGTCTTTTAAATAAATATCTTTTCGACCAATTGCCGTAGAGACCACAAGATGTAAATGTTCTGTTGCATTATCATCTTTTACAAATTCACTTTTAACATTTCGAGTATAATCAACATATTTTACACTAAAAGCTTTTTCTCTAAAATCACTACTTATGTTAAACCTATTATTACTAAGTGCCCCAAAAAGCACCTTTTTTTCGTATTCTCTTTGATCTTTGCCATCATCTACACGAACTTGAATATACGTATTGTCTGATATAACGATATTAGTTACGGCACCTTCTCGAACAGGCATTACGCCTTCATAACCAAAATAACGAGTAACAAAAGCACCGAATAAGGCTATGATAAAAGCGATATGAAAAAGAAAGACAGGCCATTTTTCACGACGGTATAATCGGTATCTAAAAATATTTCCAATAAAATTAATCATTAATAAAAACATTAGAAACTCAAACCATTTCGTGTTGTAAATAAGAGCTTTAGCGGTTTGGGTACCGTAATCATTTTCAATAAATGTTGCAGTTGCCATTGCTACAGCAAATAATAC
>JAUVOS010000152.1 GCA_030599055.1 Lutibacter sp. | reverse complement strand
GAAAAGCAACTACCAAAAGAAGTAAAGTTAGCTTATTTGCCTAATTATCGTAGGTTACGATTACGACTCACTATTAAAGGGACTGATAAAAAGCAGATTGAAAAACAATTGACTGATTCCGTTGCTGCCTTAATAGTTTATTTAGACGGTATACCGTTTGGTTTTGAAGGTTTTTTATTGGAAAAGGAAATAGGTACTTTACTAAGTGAACGCAATCAGACTTTAGCCACTGCAGAAAGTTGTACGGGTGGAAATATTGCACATTTATTGACCTCAATTCCAGGTGCATCTAATTATTTTGTGGGTAGTATTGTAAGTTATACTTCGGAAATTAAAGAAAGAGAATTGGGAGTGCCTTGGGAGCTAATTGCTAAATATTCTGTGGTAAGTGCAGAAGTAGCTGAAGCAATGGCAGTTGGTATTCAGAAAAAATTTAAAACCGACTACGCAATAGCAACTACTGGAAATGCCGGTCCGACTACTGATCAAACAGATAAATCTGTCGGAGATGTATATATTGCAATAGCCGGTCCACATGGTGTAAATAGCTATTTTTTTAATTTTGGACAGCCTCGTGAAAAGGTTATTTATAGAGCGACCTCTAAAGCTTTGGAATTACTGCAAAAAGAAATCATAAAAAACACCAAAAAATAGTTTGTATAAACCATTTTTTATTTGTTATTTTGCAATTCGTAAAAAATTAAACCAATAAAAGGTATAAGAAATGTCAAGAGTTTGTGATTTAACAGGCAAGAAAGCGATGAGTGGAAACAATGTTTCGTTCTCTTTAAATAGAACCAAACGTAAATTTCACGCTAATTTGGTAACGAAACGTTTTTATATTCCTGAGGAAGATAAATGGGTAACTTTAAAAGTTTCAACTAAAGCATTAAAGAATATCAATAAAAAAGGTATTAGTGCTGTTATAAAAGAAGCAAGAGAAAAAGGATTTTATAAAGGTTAAGAATTAAAGCATTATGGCAAGTAAATCAAAAGGAAATAGAATTCAGGTAATCTTAGAATGTACCGAGCACAAGAAATCCGGCAAATCGGGGACTTCTCGATATATTACAACTAAGAACAAAAAGAATACACCGGGTAGAATGGAAATTAAAAAATTCAACCCTATTTTAAATAAAATGACAATTCACAAAGAAATCAAATAGGTCATGGCAAAGAAATCAGTAGCATCATTACAGACAGGAGCAAAAAGATTGGCAAAAGCAATTAAAATGGTAAAATCTCCAAAGACAGGAGCTTATACCTTTGTGGAATCCATTATGGATCCTGATAACGTAAATGATTGGTTAAAGAAAAAGTAAACCGATCTAGAACATACTAAACAAGCTACTTTCTGTTATATTGAGAGTAGCTTTTTTTATTTTAAAAAGGGGATATCTGTTTCAGTTTGTCATCTCGGCTCCGCTCGATGACCGAAACGGCTCCGCTCGATGACCAAAATGACATCGTTTGATAACCGAAACGATTTTGCTCGATGACCGAAATGGTTTCGCCTGATGCTTGTAAATCAAAAGTTGTAAATTAATAACCATTTATATAATGAGTTTTTTTAAAAAAATATTTTCAAAAGAAAAAAAAGAGAATTTAGACAAAGGACTCGAAAAATCGAAAACCTCATTTCTCTCTAAATTGACGAAAGCCGTTGCTGGTAAGTCTAAAGTAGATGAGGATGTATTAGATAATTTAGAGGAAATTTTAATTGCTTCGGATGTTGGAGTGGATACAACTTTAAAAATCATAGACCGAATTGAAGCTCGTGTGTCAAAAGATAAATACATGGGCACGGATGAATTAAACTCAATCTTAAAAGAGGAAATTGCGGGTTTATTAGCAGAAACGAATATTGATGATGCTGTAGAATATACAATTCCGGAAATAGATGAACCTTATGTAATTATGGTTGTAGGCGTCAATGGAGTGGGCAAGACCACTACCATTGGTAAAATGGCGTATCAGTTTAAAAAAGCAGGTAAAAAAGTGGTTTTGGGCGCCGCTGATACATTTAGAGCTGCTGCAATAGATCAACTACAAATATGGGCAGATAGAGTGGAAGTGCCTATGATCAAACAAAAGATGGGAAGTGATCCTGCTTCAGTAGCTTTTGACACTTTAAAATCTGCTGTAGCGCAAGATGCAGATGTAGTGATAATCGACACAGCCGGACGTTTGCACAACAAAGTGAATTTAATGAACGAACTTACCAAGATAAAACGTGTTATGCAAAAGGTTATTCCTGATGCACCTCACGAAGTTCTATTGATATTAGATGGTTCTACAGGTCAAAATGCCTTTGAACAGGCCAAACAGTTTACAAAAGCTACTGAAGTAACATCACTTGCAGTTACCAAGCTAGACGGAACAGCAAAAGGAGGTGTTGTAATAGGTATTTCTGACCAATTTCAAATCCCTGTCAAATATATTGGAGTAGGTGAAGGAATCGAACATTTACAAGTTTTTAATAAAAATGAATTTGTAGATTCGTTTTTTGATTAGATTGTAATTCAGCCGTATCTTTCACACAGAACTCACAGAATACACAAAAGAAAAGAGCATAATTTCTGTGTATTCTATGATTGTGTAGAATAATTGATGAGTTACAGATAATATTCTTTTAAATTCAATGAGTTCTTGACTGAATATATTAAGATTCTTAAACCAAAATAAAAAAATCCCCGAGAATTTTCTCGGGGATTTTTAGTTTTATGATGAAATCAAAAAACTATATCTGTGCGTTGTCAATAATTTCTTGTACAACTTCAGGATTTAGTAATGTACTAGTATCTCCTAATTGATCGGCTTCATTACAAGCTACTTTACGTAAAATACGACGCATGATTTTTCCAGAACGTGTTTTTGGTAAACCGCTAGTAAATTGTATTTTATCTAATTTAGCGATAGGCCCAATACGTTCTGAAATCTTTTGGTTGATCTCTTTACGTAATATATCATGGTCTCTTTCGAGTGCAGAATCTTTAAGAATAACATAACCATAAAGTGCATTTCCTTTGATATCATGTGGGAATCCAACAATTGCAGATTCAGCAACTGCTTGGTGTTCATTGATAGCATCTTCTATAGGTGCAGAACCGAGGTTGTGACCTGATACAATAATAACATCATCAACTCTACCTGTAATACGATAATAACCTACTTCATCACGCAAAGCTCCATCACCTGTAAAATATTTCCCTTTATAGGTAGAGAAATAGGTTTCTTTGTAACGTTTGTGATTTCCCCAAATAGTTCTTGCTATTCCAGGCCAAGGTTTTTTAAAGGCTAAACGACCGTTTACTTGATTTTCGTTAATCTCTTTACCGTGTTCATCCATCAAACAAGGTACAATACCCGGCATTGGTAAACTGGCATACGTAGGTTTTGTCGGTGTAGAGTAAGGAATAGGTGAAATCATAATACCACCTGTTTCTGTTTGCCACCAGGTATCAGAAATCGGACTTTTCTTTTTACCAATACTGTCGTTGTACCAGTGCCAAGCTTCCTCGTTTATAGGTTCTCCAACAGAACCCAATACTTTAAGAGAAGAAAGATCGTATTTTTCAACAAATGAAATATCTTCTTTAGCTAAAGCTCTAATGGCTGTTGGAGCGGTATAGAATTGATTTACTTTGTGTTTTTCTATGATTTCCCAAAATCTACCCCAATCCGGATAATTTGGAACACCTTCGAACATAACAGTTGTAGCACCGTTTGCTAAAGGTCCGTAAACAATATAACTATGTCCGGTAATCCAGCCGATATCAGCAGTACACCAATACACATCTTTATCTCTGTATTGGAATACATTTTTAAAAGTGTAGGCTGTATAAACCATATAGCCGGCTTGTGTGTGTACCATTCCTTTAGGCATTCCGGTTGAACCGGAAGTGTAAAGTATAAACAATGGATCTTCTGCATCCATAATTTCAGGTTCGCATTCTGAAGATGCTTTGGCTAATAAAGGTGCTAACCATTTATCGCGTCCGGCTTTCATTGGTATTTCAGTATTGATTCTTTTAGCAACTAAAACAGATTCTACTCCTGGGCATGTTTCTAAAGCTTCATCAACGATGCCTTTTAAATCGATTGATTTTTTTCCTCTATAGGAACCATCTGAAGTTAAAACAATTTTACAATCACTATCATTAATACGTGTTGCCAATGCATTTGATGAGAAACCTGCAAAGACTACGGAGTGTATCGCACCAATTCTAGCGCAAGCAAGAGTCGCTACTGCTAGTTCAGGAATCATGGGTAAATAAATACAAACACGATCTCCTTTTTGGATGCCTTGACCTTTAAGTACGTTGGCAAATTTGTTGACACGTTCGTAAAGCTGTTGGTAAGTGATATGCTGTGCTTTTTCCTCAACGCCATTTGGTTCAAATATAATAGCTGTTTGATTTCCGCGAGTTCGTAAGTGTCTGTCGATACAATTCTCCGTGATATTAAGCTTTGCACCTTTAAACCACTTAATTTCACCATTGCCAAAATTTGCGTCCAATACTTTGTCCCATCTTTTTCGCCAAACAAAGTTCTCTTCGGCAATTTCTTCCCAAAAATTCTCTGGTTCGTTAATTGATTTACGATAGACATGGAAATATTCCTCTAAATGTTTAATGTGGTAATTACTCATAATGCTTTATTAAAAATTAAATTATTACTGTTAGTTTTTAGAGATTTAAAAAATCCGCATAAAGATAGTAATAAATAAAGAAATTTATCCTTTATTAAGGCTTGATTTCTTGTAAATTATTAACTTTTTTTAAAAAAAGCATTCATTTTATTAAGCTGTGATTCGTTCGTTTAAAAATGCTTTTGAAAGGTTTTTAAGGCAATTAAATGAAATGCAATAATTGTTAAAAAATAGTAATTAAATATTGCGATAATCGCAATTAATAAGATTGTTTGTTACAATAATAATATTTATAATAAAACAAGGAAAATAGTTTTAATTTTAGTAATATTTTTGATTCCGAACAAAATAATCCCAGACAATGCTGCTCGTTTTAAAATAGTCTTTCTTTTTTGTGGGATTTAAAGAACGCTTCTTTTTCATTTTTCTAAAATGGTAATAAAATGAAAAATGTGCTTTAATAACAGCAAAAGTATGTTTGGGTTTTCCTTCGAAAAGAAACTTGACTCCTGCGATGCCATCAAGAATTAGTCGAAGTAAAATGAGTAATAGGTAATTAGCAGGGGCATTTTTTGTAATGCTATATAAACTGTTTCTGAAATTAAGGAAGGTTTTTTTCCAATGATAGTTATCTAAAGTGGCGCCTCCTATATGATAAACAGTTGATGCCCCAAGACAGATAATTTTATAGTCTAGATTCTGAGCTCGCCAACAAAGGTCAATTTCTTCTTGATGTGCATAAAAATCAGTGTCAAATCCTCCCAATTCATGAAAAACCCTTGAGCGTATAAACAAACAAGCACCTGTCGCCCAAAAAATGGGAAAAGTATCATTATATTGTCCCTTATCTTCTTCTAAAGTATTAAAAACTCTACCTCGGCAATACGGGTATCCTAATTTGTCAATAAAACCACCTGCAGCACCTGCATATTCAAAATGTGTTTTTTGTTTGTAGTCTAAAATTTTGGGTTGAATTATTACAGTTTCTGTGTGTTCTTTAAAGTGTTTATAAATAGGCTCTAACCAGTTTGGTGTCACCTCTATATCTGAATTAACTAAAGCGTATATATCTGCTTTTACCTCGTTTAAAGCTTGGTTATATCCTTTAGAAAAACCCCAATTTTTAGTATTTTGAATAATTTTAACTGAAACAAAATTCTTTTTTATATATGCGATAGAATCATCTGTAGAAGCATTGTCAGCAACATATATGTCCGTGTACTCCATAGGACTATATCGTACAATCTCAGGGAGAAATTTTTCTAACAAATCTCTTCCGTTCCAATTCAATATGACGATTGCTATTTTCATATGTGGGTTTTTTGCGCTTTACGCTTTATGCTTTGGGTTTTTTGCGTATCGCGTATTGCGTATTGCGTATTGCGTATTTCGTATCGCGTATTGCGTATCGCATATCGCGTATTGCGTATCGCGTATCACGTATCGCGTATTGCGTATCGCATATCGCGTATCGCGTATCACGTATCGCGTATTGCGTATCGCGTATCGCGTATCGCGTATCGCGTATCGCGTATCGCGTATCGCGTATCACGTATCACGTATCGCATATCGCGTATCGCGTTTTACATTATTAAACGTATCGTTTTAAACT
>JAUVOS010000093.1 GCA_030599055.1 Lutibacter sp. | reverse complement strand
TTTTTAACTGCTTAAAGAAGCATTTTATAGTATCTAAAATCCACAAGAATTTAATTAGTGTAATCATTATCAGGCATATATCACTATATTTCATCACTTATTTAAGTGCGAAAAATTCGTGTCAATTAGTGTAATTCGTGTCAGTTATAAAAAGACTTGCGGGTTTAAGGTATTAAAATAAAACAGAGAATTCAATTCGAAATTTCAATAGTTTTAACTCGGGATTATCTATGAGATTCCAATTTCTTAAACATTTTTTAAAAACATGAGATTTATCAATATTTCGTGCAATTTACCTCTATAATTTCGTACTGTATTTTACAAACATCTGATTTGATTTAGCACATTTAAAAATAAGTTTATTTACGATGAATATAGATTTTAAAAACACTGAAATAGCTTTTATCTCCAAATCGAATTTGGATATGAAAAAAGCGAAATTTTTGTACAAAGTAATGGGAAGTCAAACCATTACCAAGATAGCAAAAGTGCTAACCGATATAGCTCTGTCTATTCGGTTTCCAATAAACTGGGCAGTTAAGCCTACCATTTACAATCATTTTGTAGGTGGTGAAACAATTGCTGAATGTGATAAAGCTGTTGCGAATTTACACAAACACGACGTAGGTGCAATCTTAGATTACTCCGTAGAAGGAAAAGAATCACTTGCCGATATTGAAAAAGCACTTAAAGAAACTTTAGATTCCATAAAAAATGCCGGAAAGAATGCCAATATTCCTTTTGCAGTTTTTAAACCGACGGCTTTTACAACTTCAAACGTTTTGACCAAGGTAAGTGCCGGCGAAACTTTAAGCCCAGAAGAAAAAAAAGAAGCACAAAACTTCAGAGACCGTGTGAATACATTGTGTAAAGCAGCTTATGCAGTTAATACACCTATTTTAATTGATGCAGAGGATTCTTGGTATCAAAATTTTATTGACGAAACGGTGGAAGAAATGATGCAAAAATACAACAAAGAAAAAGCCATTGTGTTCAATACTTGGGCGATGTATCGACACGATAGATTAGACCATATAAAAATGTCGTATCAAAAAGCAGTTGACACAGGCTATTTTCTTGGAGCAAAATTTGTAAGAGGTGCTTATATGGAAAAAGAACGTGAAAGAGCGGAAGAAATGGGATATGAATCGCCTATTTGTAAAGACAAAGCAACCACAGACAAATCTTTTGATGATGCCTTGCGTTTTTCTTTTGACAAACGAGATAGAATTTCTGTTTTTAACGGAACGCACAATGAAGACAGTACACTACTCCTTGCCGAATTAATGGAAAAAGAAGGAATTCCTAAAAACGATCCCCGTTTTTGGTTCTCGCAACTCTACGGAATGAGTGATGATATTAGCTTTAATATGGCAAAAGCCGGGTATAATGTCGCCAAATATTTACCTTATGGTCCCGTAAAACACGTATTGCCTTATTTGTTTAGAAGAGCTATGGAAAACACTTCTGTAGAGGGACAAACAAGTCGGGAGTTAAAACTAATTAATACGGAAATCAAGCGGCGTAAAATAAATAAATGATTTTTAACCCTCCAAGGGTTTGAAACCCTTGGAGGGGGTTACTAAATAAATCCGTAAATTCGTCGCAAATTTAATCGGATATGGCATTTCATTTCAATAGATATAACAAAATACTAGGTTGGTTAGCTTTTGTTATTGCTTTGGTAACTTATACATTAACCTTAGAACCTACTGTCAGTTTTTGGGATGCAGGTGAATATATTTCAACTGCTTCTAAATTAGAAGTTGGGCATCCGCCGGGAGCGCCTTTGTATCAAATGTTAGGCGCCTTTTTCGCGATGTTTGCATCTGACGTGACGCATGTTGCTAAAATGGTCAATTTTATGTCTGCTTTGGCGAGTGCTTTTACTATTCTATTTCTATTTTGGACGATTGTCATGTTGGCAAAAAAGCTGTTATTAAAAAAAGGTGAAGTAATAACTGAGGCAAAAGGCTATGCAATACTTGCAAGTGGATTTGTAGGGGCTCTTGCCTTTACTTTTTCTGATAGTTTTTGGTTTTCTGCCGTAGAAGCAGAAGTATATGCCATGTCTATGTTGTTAACAGCTTTGCTTTTTTGGTTGGGATTACGTTGGGAAGCAGAAATTGACACGCCGCATGGCAATCGCTGGCTATTATTGATTAGTTTGGTTGTGGGAATGTCTTTTGGAGTACATATCCTTTCTTTATTGGTTATTCCTCCTATCGTCTTTTTATACATTTATAAAAAGTATAAAGTACTTTCAACAAAACAATTTGTCATTGCCAATTTTGTAGCCATTCTTTTTTTAGTGTTTACATTCAAATTTTTATTTCCTTTTACACTACGTTATTTTAGCGCGATGGAGTTGTTTTTTGTAAACAATTTAGGTTTGCCTTTTAACTCAGGTTCTATCATTGCGGCTTTGTTGATGATTAGCATTTTTTATTATGCTATTCATTATACGCGAAAAAAGAATTTCGTAACGGCAAATACAATCGTACTATCCGTTCTTTTTATTGTCATTGGTTTTTCATCGTGGTTGATGCTTCCTATAAGAGCAAATGCCAATACAACTATTAATGAAAATAATCCTTCGAGTGCACGTGAATTACTCGCTTATTATAACCGAGAACAATATGGCGATGCCAATGTGTTTTATGACAAGTATTATTCGTTTGCTTTCAGAAAAGAACAAGACAACGACAAACCCTATCGCGATGATATTAAAAAATACGAAAAAAATGAAAAGACCGGAAAATATGTAATCGTAAATAAAGACACTTATAAAAACTATTTTCCGAATTATGGTTCAAAACACAAAGGCTTTATTCCTCGTATGGTAAATACCTCTTCTACAGCTATACGACATTATAAGGTATTGGCGGGAATTCCTGAAAACAGCACAAGGCGTCCCACTTTTCTAGAGAATATGAAATTTATGTTTAGTTATCAATTTGGCTATATGTACGGGCGTTATTTTATGTGGAATTTTGTGGGAAGGCAAAATGATGAGCAAGGTCATTTAGATATTCACAATGGAAATTGGTTGAGCGGTATCTCTTTTATTGACAGTCTTTTTTTAGGACCTCAAACAGATTTGCCCTCTGAAATAAAAGATAATAAAGGACGAAACACCTATTTTTTCTTACCGCTTATTCTTGGTTTAATCGGTGTGTTTTATCAACTAAAAAAAGACCCCAATAATTTTTATATTTTATTGTTATTTTTTGCTTTTACAGGTTTGGCAATTATTTTTTATACCAATCCCAGACCTTTTGAACCACGCGAAAGAGATTATGCTGTCGTAGGCTCGTTTTATGTATTTGCTATATGGATAGGTTTAGGAGTAGTTGCGTTATTTCATTTTTTAAAAGACCTTATTCAACCAAAAATAGCGGCTTTGGGAATTGGTTTTATTTCACTGCTCGCAGTTCCTGTTTTAATGGGATTTCAAAATTGGGATGATCACGATCGTTCTAATAAATATACAGCACATCTCAATGCACAAGCTTATTTAGATTCGTGCGATGAAAATGCTATTTTATTTACCATCGGAGACAATGACACTTTTCCTTTGTGGTATTTACAAGAAGTTGAAGGTTATCGTACTGATATAAAAGCCATCAATACGAGTTTATTTGCAACCGATTGGTATATTGATCAAATGAAGAGGAAGACGTATAAAGCAGATCCTATTCCTTCTCAATTGACACATAATGACTATAAATATGGAAGTTTAGATGTTGCCTATAATATGGGAGAAATGGATGAATTTAAGGATTCTGTAATGGACATCAAACTCTTTATGCAATGGATACAGAGCAAAAAGGAGTTTACGTATTACCGTTTTGATGAAGACCATCGTGAAAAGATTTATCCCACCAATAGATTACGCTTGCCCGTTGACAAGGAAGCGGTACTTAAAAATGGTATAGTCGCACAAGAAGATGCAGCTTTAATTCTGCCCTATATCGATTTTGAAATTGACCCAGACGGTTTGACCAAACAACGGATCTTAATGTTGGATATCTTAGCGAATTTTAATTGGGAAATCCCCATCTATTTTACAGGTGGCAGCTATGATGCCGCTGAATTTATTTGGTTACAAGATTATCTACAGATGGATGGCTTGAGTTACAAATTAGTTCCGATAAAAACGCCTTATAAAGGGCCTTTTGAAATGGGGCGTATTAACCCTGAGGTGATGTATAATCACGTAAAAAAATGGAAATGGGGCAGTATTACTGAGGACATTTATTTGGATGTTGAAACTAGAAAAAATTCTGTTAATTTCCGTAATGGTTTGTTCCGTTTGTCTGAAGCATTTGCCGAAAAAGGAGATACACTAAAAGCCGAAGAAGTATTGGATTTATCCTTAGAAAAACTACCTGCAGGGAAATTCGATAGTGTAGATATGTTGATGGATTATGTGTCTCATTATTATAAATTAGAAAAAAATGAAAAGGGACGTACTTTGGCTGAAAAAATCATAAGGATAAAACAAGAAAAACTCGTGTATTTTAGTCGCTTTAGTGATGATTTCTTCCCGAGTTATTATGATCAACTCGAGAATAATTTATTGGTTTACGGAGAAATAGTACGAATGATTTCAGCATATGAAGAAGAGGCCTATTCAGACAGTATTCAACATGAATATTTAGAGCATCTAGATTTGTTTAAACATTTGATAGATGAATAGATAAAGAGTTGAGAGTTAAGAGTCAAGAGACAAGACTAGTATTTTTTAAAATACATCTTTATTCTATTCTCTATTCTCTATTTTCTATTCTCTTGATTCTTATTTTAAAACCTATGTTTTACTTTTTTAAAATACCAACAATCATTCAAAAGATGTATCCCAACTATCTTTGGAGAATGCCGGATACCCCAAAAGCAATTTATTTGACTTTTGACGATGGTCCAACTCCTGAAGTTACCGAATGGGTTTTGGCTATTTTAAAAAAGTATAATGCCAAAGCAAGTTTTTTTTGTGAAGGGCAAAATGTAGTTAAGTATCCCGCGATTGTAAAGAAAGTTTTATCGGAAAAACACAGTATAGGGAATCACAGTTTTTCACATCTAAATGGGTGTAAGACAAAAAAATCAACTTTTATTAAAGATGTCGAAAAAGCAACAAAAGCAATTGATACTGTTATAGGAAAAGGAAATAAAAAAAACACTTTTTTGTTTCGTCCTCCTTATGGAAAAATTACGAAACCTCAAGCGATAGCTTTACAAAAAATGGGATATACAATTGTTATGCTCGATGTTATGAGTGGTGATTTCGACACGAAAATTCAGCCTAAACAAAGTTTGCAAAAAGTAATTAAATACACCAAATCAGGTAGTATTGTCGTTTTTCATGATTATCAAAAATCATTTAAAACACTACAATATGTACTTCCAAAAGCTTTGGAATATTGGACTAAAGAGGGCTATGTTTTTTTATCCTTATAAAATAACAGGGCTCTAGTTTAAAATAGCTATGATTTCAAACTTTATTACTTTTGAGATTTAACCGCAAGGCAATGCTTTACGTAAATATTTTTTGCGTGCCTTATGGTTAAAAAATAATTGATAATCAGTCTATTATATTTTATTTCGTCTAAAAATAGTTAGGCTATTTTAAACTAGAGCCAATAACGATAACACTGTCCCGATACTAATCGGAATTTATAAAGAATACACAGGGGTTTCGTAGAGAGTTAATCCCTTATTAATAACGTTTTGTCTTGTTTCTTGATTCCTGTCTCTTGAATCGGTTTTATACAAACTGCTCCACCATATCAATCAAGGCTGTAGCATCTTGATCGCCACTTTGGCGCCATTTCATCTCACTACTTTTGTAGATAATATAAGTAGGATTACTTTTTATACGAAGTGCTTTTGCCAAAATTTCATTTTTTTCGACATCAATTTTTATAATCTTGGCTTTTTCACCAAGTGCTATGGCCACTTTTTTTAAAGTTGCTACTGCCTTGTTTTCTTGCGATTCATCCCAATTCGAGTAAAAATCTATCAGAATGGGGACTTCTGATTTTACTAAATCACCAAATTTTGACATGTATTATAGTGGCTTAATGGTTAATAAATTTATAGGTTCCATTACCCATTTTGGCTTGCAATTTTATGATATAAGCCGATTGGGCATATCCGGTAAAAGGAATATGAATAATGTCGTCATTTAAATGACTAGCCTTTAGCTAACCTAATTTACAAATGTAGTGAATTTTTATAAAGTTTATGATCTTAAATAAAAAAAACCAAATAGGTTTTTAAACCTATTCGGGTTGAAATATCATGATGTCGGCGGCGTGTGAATATTTTATTTAAATGTTCCCTCAAGGAATGCGTTATTTAATTCAATTCTTTTTAAGATCATTTCCATGTCTTGTCCCATTGCTTTTGTCGTAATTTTATGTGGAAATAATATTCCGTCAACAGCCTTGTATTCTGAAAAAGAAGTAGGAATAGTCATATCGCTTCCATCAGGACCTTTGTCCGTTTTTTCCTCTTTAAGTAATAAACCTGTTGCTACTTCAAAATATTTTACTGATTGTTTGTCATCTTTTGAAATAAGCATTTTGTAGGCATCTTTTCCATTAACAGGAACGATTCCATCTAAACTTAATTTACTACCATCTGTAATCAGGTACAATTCATCAATCAATCCTTTTTTGGCTTTCATTGTAGCTAATTGCTCTTCGGGCATGGGTTGTTTGGCTCCCATTTGCTCCATATATCCTTCTGTGCCATCAAAAACCATTTTGAAAGCAACCTGCCCCATCATACTGGTTTCCATCATCATTTTATTGGGGTTTTGCATTTTCATATTTTGGGTTAGTGTCATTCCTTGCATTAGCATTTCATAGGTTTGCTCCATGGTTTTTAAAGCTTCTAATTTATCTTTTCCACCAATAGCTTTGAAATAGGCATCTAAAACCTTGTTGGGAGTTATATCACTAGAAACAATTCCTGGCATTTTGGGTTTTGTAGTAGGATTCCCTTCTTTATCAAAATAATTGATTTTATGACCTAATTTCTCTAAGGCAGGTAGTGCATCAATACCTTTAGACGTAACAACAATACGTGCATTATCTTTATTAAAATACTTTTGTGCAACACGTTGTACATCATCTATTGATACTGCATTGATTTTTTCTAGATAGCTTCCGTAAAAATCAGCAGGTAAATCATATTTTTCAATGTTTAACGCGTAGCGTGCAACGGTTTCTGGTTTTTCAACTGCCATTACAAATTTTCCGGCATAACCGGCTTTTACATTTTTTAAGTTCTCAGCGGTTACTTTTTCAGTGCGAATTCTGTTGAGTTCTTTTAAAGTTTCAACAACAGTGCTATCGACAACGGCATTACGAACTTGTGTACTTGTTTTAAATTTAGATATATACTTATCGGGTCTAAGGCTTGAACGTGCTCCATACGTAAAACCGTGAGCTTCGCGTAGATTCATATTCAAATAAGAATTAAAATCACCTCCTAATATTTGATTCGCTACTAAAACAGCATGATAATCAGGATCACTCATTTTTAAATTGGTGGTACTGATTACAGAAACTTGTGATTGAGAGGCATTGGGCATGTCAATAAAATTAATTTCTGTTTGCGCAACATTTGAAACTACCGGCATATCATAGTTCGGTAATTCGCTTTTTTTCCAACCGCTAAAGTTTTTTGTCACGAGGTTTCTAATCTCTTCAAAGTTTACATCTCCAACGACTACCAAATAAGCATTGTTTGGTTTGTAATACGAATTGTACAGATTTTTTATATCCTGTAATTGCAAAGTCTTTACACTTTCAATAGAGTTAAACTCTCCATACGGATGATTTCTACCATAGGTCAAAACATTTTCTACACGTGCAGCAATTGATTGTACACTTTTTTCTCCTGATTTTATTCCGTCAACAGCTTTGGCAACTTCTTTATCGAGTTCTTCTTGTACAAAAACAGGATTTAGAGCGCCATCTGCCATAAGTGCAAAAACCTCAGGAAAGAATTTTGATAGCGAACTCATTCTTGCAGATTGGCTACCGTAAAAAATACGTGCTCCTAAGAAATCTACTTTTTCATTAAAATCATCTTTTGAAATAGAAGTAGTTCCACTTCCTAATAATGACCCTAATAATTGGGACATTCCTGCTTTTTCTCCTTCAAACAAAGGTTTGTTATCTATGGTCAAGGTTGCAGAAGCACGTGGTAATTTATGATTTTCAACTACTAAAACTTTCAGTCCGTTTTCTAATGTAAATGTTTGGGGTTGTCCTAAATTAATCTTTGGCGCCGGTCCGGGTTTAGGTTGAATATTTCTATCAAATTTATTTGACATAGTTTGGTTTCCTGTTTGGGTTGTGGAGCAACTCATCACAAAAAGTGATAGTATCGCTAAATATAATATTTTTGTCTTCATGAGTTTTTTATTTTGAAGCCGTTTTTTCTGTTGGTAAATATTCCAGTTCAAGTCGTTGGTTGTTGTTGAGGTATTTTTTAGCTACCTGACGTATTTCTTCGCGAGTAATTGAATTATAAATATCAATTTCTTCATTGATAAGGTTAATATCACCATATAGCATGTAATAACTAGCTAGAGAATGCGCAATACCTTGCACACTAGCATTAGAATTTACAAATTGATTTTCAAATTTATTACGTAATTTTTGAAGTTCCTTTTCTGAAATAAGTTCCTTTTGTATTTTTACCACTTCTTCATCTATTTCTTTTAAGAGATTAGCTAAGGTATTTTCTCCTAATGGCAAACCGTAAATAATATACAAACCGTAATCTTCTTGTGTAAAATTAAATGCGCCGATTTGAAAGGCCATTTTTTTCTCATCGACTATCTTTTTGTATAAACGGGAACTTTTTCCACTACTCAATATTGATGAAATCATATCTAATACATAAGCATCACGAGTTTTCATAGATGGAATTCTATAAGCTGCAACGACTGCAGGTATTTGAATATTTGGGTCGTTGTATTTGGCTTTTCGTGTAGTAGTAATAGGTGTTTCTGTAAAAGTTTTTCGTACAATATCTGCTCCTCTTGGAATAGGGGCAAAATATTTTTGAACTAAATCTTTTGTCTCAGCTTTATTAATATCACCAGCAACTACTAAAACCGCATTATTAGGTACATAAAACTTTTTATTAAATGCGATAAATTCTTCAAGAGAAGCAGCATCTAAATGATCCATTGAACCTATAGTTGTCCATCTATATGGATGTTTATCAAACATATTTTTTTTAACCTCTTCTAAGAAATGACCATAAGGTTGGTTGTCAACTCTGAGTCGTGTTTTTTTTTTTTACACCTCGTTTTTTGTATAAACTAAAAATTTTTTTATAAAGTGTTGTTGGAAAAAGGCAGACAAAAAACAAAAAACAAAAGATGA
>JAUVOS010000248.1 GCA_030599055.1 Lutibacter sp. | reverse complement strand
TTCTTTTACAGAAAATGATAATCCGTATCTCGATTTTCATTTGGGTGGTTATAATGAAAATTATTTAACGAATTTTACTTCTTTTTATGGGTATTCTTTTGCGAGTATTGGAAATAACTCTTATTTAAAATCCTCTTTAAGCTTGCGATACGAATTAATGAGTAATCATTTTATTAGCGGAACAGCGAATTTTGCACGTGCAGGAAAAAATATTTTAGAAGGAGGAGAAATATTTAAAGACACTAAAAGTGGGTATGCCTTACAGTATGCCTTAAAAACCTTAGTAGGACCTGTCTCATTAACCTATTCATATTCTCCTGAAGTTAGAAATAACTTTTGGTATATAAATATTGGGTATTGGTTTTAATCGCAGGGCGATAGCCTAAAAACCTGAGTTCAATTCCCCGATACTCTGCAACGATATTAATAATTGAATTCAATTTAATTTTTTTTCACCGCCTTCACCACAACAAAATCCTTTAAATAATAGGGCTCAAAATAAGCGACATCCTCAAAATCTTTTTGTAATAACTTTTGATAGGATAAAGCTGTCATTTCTTTAGCAGAAGGCAATTCATTTTCAATAAAAACTGCTTTGGGATGTTTAATCACCTCTTTAATCTTTTCCACAGCATCACCGATAAAAATGACTTTTCCTTTATTGAGATAGTTGTTATAGGTGTCTTTTTCAACAACAACAGCTTGGGTTGTTTCTAATTGTTTGTGTTTTTGATTAAAAACGGCTTGATAAACTTCCATTCTACGTGCATCTAAAATAGGAATAATAACACCTGAATTCGATCGAACTTTATGAGCCAAAGCTTCTAAAGTATCAACAGAAATTAAGGGAATATCCAAAGCAAAACTCAAACCTTTTGCCGCAGAAACTCCAATACGTAAACCCGTATAAGAACCCGGTCCTTTACTCACCGCAATAGCAGACAAATCTTTGTATTCCAGATTTGATTCATGTAGCACTAAGTCGATAAAAGGATGCAAATTTTCCGCATGTGAATAACCACCATCATTGATTTCTTTTAAAGCAATCAATTGACCATTTTTAGACAAACTAACCGAACAGTTTTTGGTGGTGGTTTCTATGTTGAGAATAAGTGAATTCATTATACGAGTGCAAAAGTAAGTATTCTCGATACAATTTTTCTACATTTTATTTCGAAAAATCACTCGAATGGACAATTTTGAAGGTTCTGTTGTTAGATATTGTAGAATTTTAATAATTATGTGCTTGAATGCCAAGTATAACTTAATAATTTCTTTGAGAAACTTTGGGTATTCTTTGTGTAGCTTTGTGCAATAGCTATTACACAGAGAATCCACAGAGTTACCTTTAGATTTGATTATCATATTTAAAGAATAATGAATCCTTAAAACCATTAACCTTTCTTTCTCTTAGAATACAGACTTGCTTTAATAATTGCGAAGATCATAATCGTTGCACTGATCCATTGTACGGCAGATAGTATTGTTCCATTGATAAAGTAATCAAAAACAATAGCAGAAATCGGAAAAAATAATTCTAGTAAAGTGGCATGGCTCGCTTTGATATTTTTAAGTCCATAATAGTATAGCATAATCGCCACAGTACCGGATGTCAACGCAATGATTCCAAAAATCAGCCAATTTGTAGGCGTGATTAACTGAAAATCACCCAACCTTCCCAAGAGAATTACTACGGGTAATAATAAAAGTGTTGTCAGTCCATAACGGAAAAAGGTAGCCGTATCAAAATCTAATTTATTCAATAAACTCTTGCTAAAAACGGTAGAGCTACCAAATGAAAAGGATGCCAGTATCGATAGCAATGCTGCTTTTATAGTATTACTGTCTGTTTGGATACTAGGTAGATTTAAATCAAAAGTTAGAAAATAACCTCCTATAATAGCGACAATACACCATAGAAAAAAATTCCTGCTTATCTTTTCTTTAAGAATAAGCACCGCCATAATAATTGCAAACATCGGTTGGAATTTTTGCAATAATACCACTACGGATAAGTTTTGAAAATTGACTAAAAACAAGGCGTAAACAATAGCGATTGTACCTAAGGATCCTCCTAAAACACTGACCAATAGTAAAGAAATAAGTGCTTTTTTATCTAGTTTTTTTAATTTCTTATAGTGTTTAAAAAAGAAAGCATTCATCAAAACAAACGGAAGTGCATGTAGCATAAATACCACAAAAACCACATTGAGATTTGATAATCTCGGAGTGAGTACAACACCATCTAAACCCCATAATACAGCGGCTAATGCTATCATTATAGCGCTAATTATCTTTATTTTTTTTGGTGCGTTCATCTCAATAATTCTCTTTTAATTTTTAAGTAAGCAAAAGTATATAAAATATGGTAACTACTCAGCCAATTTTTTAATCTATAAATTTTTTATTTGTGAGACTCTTAAAAATTATTTCAATTTTTAAGTTAGCCGAACTAATCCCGCTTTTTTAGTGGGTTATTTTGTTAGTATTTTTTAGTATTGAGACATGAGTATTGAGTATTGAAACCGTGAAAGTCAGAAAAATATGTAGTAAAATATATTTTTTGATGGAAAATATAACAAATCTCAATACTCAATACATATGTCTTTTTTATCAATTTATTTATATTGTTTCTTATTAACTAAATAAACCCCAATAAGAATAAGTATTCCCGCCAAAATCTGGGTAATATAAATACGTTCTTCATCTAAAACACCCCAAAAAAAGGCTACTATAGGAATAAGATAAGTCACCGATGAAGCAAAAACTGGAGAAGAAATTTGCACCAATCTATTAAAGAATATTTTGGCGATTGCGGTTCCAACAATTGCTAAAACACACATATATCCAATAGCAGATAAAAAAGGCGTTGCTGTAAAATCTTGTTTAAAAAATCCGGTTCCAATTAACACGAAAAATGCGGGGAATAGCACTAATAAAAAGTTGCCAACAGCTATTGCAGTTGCATCTAGATCAGATAAGTATTTTTTTAGAATGTTTACATTAAAGGCATATCCTACTGATGCGATAATTACGGC
>JAUVOS010000253.1 GCA_030599055.1 Lutibacter sp. | reverse complement strand
CTCTCGCTGTTATTGATAGAGGATGTGGTTCCGTATTAATTACTTTATTATTAACTTTAGCAGGATGGGTGCCAGGTGTAATAGCAGCTTTGGTAATTTTAAACAACCCAAATTAGGGAAAGCGTATCCATAAAAAACTAAGTTAGTACTTCTTAAAGTAAACAGACTTCAGTTTGAATAATTTCATCTAAATATTGTTTATCTTTGTTTTCAATCAAATTTTAGTATGATGAAAAATTTTAGATTTCTTTTTAGTCTTGTTTTAGCAATTATCTTGACATCTTGTCAATTTACCGAAGAAATTACAATACATAAAAATGGTAGTGGAAACTACAAACTCAGCGTAGATATGAGTGCAATGATGAGTACAATGAATGGGATAAAACAAAATGACTCTATCAAAAAAGAAACTGAGAAAATTGACTCAATTTTTTATATGCGAGAAATTATTGAAGCGAACAAAGACAGTATTTCAAAACTTTCTGAAAGCGAAAAAGCATCTCTGGAAGCAATTAAAGATCTTAAAATGCACATCCAAATGGATGAAGAAGAAGGTAAAATGCTTATGGATTTTATAGTTGATTTTAAGAATATAGCTGAGTTAGATGCTATTAAAAAGAAGGTAGAAAAAGCACAACAATTACAAGACAACAATGGAAAAGAAGGTGAAAGTGTGGATAATCATGAAGTAAAGTATTCATTTAATAAGAAAAAATTCACACGTAAAGTTATTATGAAAGAATTGTCTTTTGAAGAGCAAGAGCTTTACGATAAAAATTTAACAGAATCAAAAATGTTTTTATCCGGAAGCACATATAAACTCATATACCATTTTCCAAGAAAAATAAAAAAAGTAAATTTTTCAGAGGTTCAATTTTCAGCCGATCGTAAAACGATTTCGATTGAAGTAGCCATGGATAGTTTAACCAAAAACCCTCAATTACTAGATTTTGAAGTTACTTTTTAATTAATGAATACAATTCAATTTAAAGATTTAGGCAATCTTGCTTATGACAAAGCTCTAGAAGTACAACTTGAGTATTTTAAGCAGATTGTTGATCTGAAAATTAAAAACAGAAAACAAAAAACAAATTTTATAACCCCAAATTATTTTTTATTTGTAGAACATCCGCATGTTTATACTATGGGAAAAAACGGAAATGAAGCAAATGTATTATTAAACCCAACTCAATTAGAAAATAAAGGAATATCCTATTATCAGAGCAATCGAGGTGGTGATAGCACCTATCACGGACCTGGACAGATTGTTGGCTATCCCATTTTAGATTTAGATAATTTCTCATCAGATATTCATCTCTATATGCGAAATTTGGAAGAAGTAATTATAAGAACTATAGCAGATTATGGTTTAATAGGAAGGCGTAGCAAAGGCGAAACAGGTGTTTGGTTGGATGTTGACACATCAAAAGCACGAAAAATTTGTGCCATGGGAGTACATACTTCTCGTTGGGTAACCATGCATGGATTTGCGCTAAATGTCAATACAGATCTAAGTTTTTATGATGGCATAATCCCTTGTGGTATACAAAACAAAGGAGTAACATCTCTAGTAAAAGAACTAGGAGAGAAAATTGAAGAAGAAGAGGTTAAAAAAACTATTCTTAAACACTTTTCAAAAGTTTTTAAAACAGAAAATGAACCCTATGTGAATTTATAGAACCACCGAATCAAAGACAAACTATTAAAGTATTCTGGTCTTAGATATTATTACGGCTCTTTTTCCTACTTTTGCCAAAAGCACTCAATGTGAAACATTATTTTTCTTCTTCTTTTAAATTAGGAATTCTCGGCGGTGGTCAACTAGGCAGAATGCTGTTGACTGAAACTCAAAAATGGGATATTTATACCTGTGTTTTGGATCCGGCAAAAGAAGCACCTTGTTCTGATATTTGTAATGAGTTTATACAAGGAGATTTTAACGATTACGAAACGGTCTATCAATTTGGAAAAAATGTAGATATTCTTACTGTTGAAATTGAACATATCAATATAGAAGCACTTTTTCAATTACAAAAAGAAGGTGTAGAAATTTATCCGCAGCCCGATATATTACAGACGATAAAGCACAAGGGTTTACAAAAGGATTTTTATATAAAACACGCTCTTCCCACAGCATGTTACTGGCGATTTGAATCAAATGTTGAATTTCAAAATAAAACTTTTGACTATCCGATAGTATGGAAATCTGCTCAATTTGGTTATGATGGAATGGGTGTTAAAGTGGTAAGAAATAAAACAGATTTACGAGCACTTCCTGATGTGCCTTGTATTATTGAAGGGTTTATTCCAATAGAAAAAGAGTTTGCCGTAATTGTTGCTAGGAATAAAAAGGGTGAAACGGCATTTTATCCAGTTGTTGAAATGGAATTTCACCCGGAAGCAAATCAAGTTGAATATATTATTTGCCCCGCTGATATAAGTATTGATTTGTCAAATAAAATTCAAGAAATAGCTATTCAAGTAGCTAAGGCTTTTCAACATATTGGTTTGTTAGCGATTGAGTTTTTAATGGATAAAGAAGGAGAAATAATTGTAAATGAAGTTGCACCAAGACCTCATAATAGCGGACATTATAGTATAGAAGCCTCTTTCACAAATCAGTTTGAACAACATTTAAGAGCTATTCTTAATTTACCTTTAGGGAAAACGGATAGTAAATTAGCCGGAATTATGGTAAATTTGGTGGGTGAAGAACATTATTCAGGTGAAGTAATATACAAGAACATGCAAAGCATTTTGTCGTGGGAGGGCGTTACGCCTCATTTGTATGGAAAAAAACATACAAGACCTTTTCGGAAAAT
>JAUVOS010000071.1 GCA_030599055.1 Lutibacter sp. | reverse complement strand
TATCCTACAACTATAACCTCATCCAATGCTTCAGCACTTTCTTCCATTACAACATTTATTTTGTTTGAAGTAACCGGAATATTTTGTGTTATATATCCCATATATGAGAATTCTAACACACTACCCTCATTGACTTTGTCTAGTACGTAATTTCCATCAAAGTCGGTAGTTGTACCTTGATTTGTTCCTTGAACTTGAATATTAACTCCCGGTAAAGTTTCACCGGTTGTTTGTTCTGTAACGGCACCTGTTACAGTACGTTGCGCAAACAGTAGCATCGGAATCAAGAAAAAGATACTTACAATAAATAATCTTAATTTGTTCATTTGATCATTTGTTTAATATTAATTAAAAATACTTTTTTTTACTTTTAAATCGTTTTTTGAGATTTAAAAGTTCTTATTTTTCTAATTTCAATAACAAGTTAATTGATTGTCAACTTAGAATTAACAATTCATTCACATTTCACAGGCGTAAAATTACAATTTAAGTTGAGATAAGAAACTGATAAATAGCATATTTAGTTACGAAAACGTTTTCGTGTTAAAAACTTTTTTAATATATCATTAATATATGGTAACTTTGGAGTCATTATTAGACAATATGCCTAAAAAAGTTAACATAAAAATGATTGCATCTGAGTTAGGTGTATCACCCTCTACCGTTTCAAAAGCTTTAAAAGACAGCCATGAAATAAGTAAAGAAACGCGTAAAAAAATTAAGGCTTTTGCTAAATTTTACAATTATAAACCCAACAGTTTAGCTTTAAGTTTAAGAAATCAAAAAACGATGGTTATTGGAATTATCATTCCCGATATAGTCCACCATTTTTTTTCAAGAGTTATTAGTGGTATAGAAAGTATTGCAAATCATAAAGATTATAGTTTAATGATTTGTATCTCTAAAGATAGTTATGAAAAAGAGGTTCAAAATGTGGAGATGCTCACCAATGGAAGTGTTGATGGTTTATTGGTTTCAGTAGCGAAGGAAACATTGGAAAAAGAGAATTTTGAACATTTTAATCAGTTGATAGAGCAAGAATTCCCCCTAGTATTTTTTGACAGAGTTCCACCACATTCACAAGTAGATAAAGTAATTATTGACGATATTGCTGGTGGTTACAATGCCACAAAACACTTGATTGAAAAAGGCTGTAAGAAACTAGCAATTTTGACGACTCCTTCACATGTAACTGTTGGGGTAAAACGAGAAACAGGCTTTTTAAAAGCAATTGAAGAATTTGGTTTACCCATGAATGCTAGTTTTGATATTAGAATTGACGAAAAATTTGATATAAAAAAACAAATAAAGGAATTATTTTCCCAAAATGAAATCCCTGATGGTATTTTTGCGGTCAATGAAACCTATGCTGCTATCGCAATGAAGCTGGTACAAGAAAAAGGTTTACATGTTCCCAAAGATATTGCTATTATCGGATTTACAGATGGATTAATTTCAAAATTTACTAGCCCAACACTAACAACTATCGCGCAACACGGACAAACTATGGGAGCCAAAGCAACTGATTTATTATTGGAACTTATCTTTCAAAAGGATAAAAAGCGAAGTCCGAAAACAACAGTAATTTCAACGAATGTTGTTGAGAGAGAATCTACTTGATTTACGAGTTTAGATTTACGATTTCTTAATTATCACAAAATTTCAATTAAAAAAAATATCCTACCTTTGCGACTCGTTAGTCAAACTTAGACTTAACATTTCACACTTCACAATACAGCAAACTTCGTTTGTTGCACAATTTTTTTATTGGTTATAATTCACTTACAAGGAGTAAAAATATGTAAACTTTTTGATTCTTTGTATTGTACACACAACATAATTCTAAAATATACTAGATGAAAAAAAGACGTCTTAGTTTTTGGGAAATTTGGAACATGAGTTTTGGTTTTCTAGGAATTCAATTTGGATTTGCTTTACAAAATGCAAACGTTTCAAGAATTTTTGAAACATTAGGTGCCAGTATAGATGAAATACCCATTCTATGGATTGCCGCACCACTTACAGGTTTAATTGTTCAACCTATCGTCGGGTTTTTAAGTGATAAAACTTGGACACGACTAGGAAGAAGAAGACCTTATTTTTTGGTTGGAGCAATCTTAGCTACAGCTGCTTTATTTTATATGCCCAATTCGCCAGTGCTATGGGTAGCTGCTATTATGCTGTGGATTTTAGACGGTTCTATTAATATTTCTATGGAACCTTTTAGAGCATTTGTAGCAGATAATCTCAATGACGAACAACGGACAGAAGGTTTTGCAATGCAAAGTTTCTTTATTGGAGTTGGTGCCGTTGTTGGGTCTATTTTACCGTGGATGCTTACCAACTGGTTTGGCATAAGTAATACAGCCGCTGAAGGGATAATTCCTGATTCTGTAAAATGGTCTTTCTATTTAGGAGGTATTGTTTTTTTACTCGCTGTTCTTTGGACAGTTTTCAAATCAAAGGAATACTCACCTGAAGAAATGGATGCATTTCACGAAGAGGAACCTAAAGACACATATATTTCTGAAAAAGTTAATGATAAAAAACAACTAAATATTGGTTTTATCATGATGCTAATAGGTGCTTTTTTTACTTTTTTCTTAATACAAAAAGAATTAGATAAAGCTCTCTACATCTTAGCTTATGGTATTATTGCTACAGGTTTACTATTTGTAATCGCAGCCATATTAAGAAAAAAAGGAGTTCAAAGTAGTTTTGTGACAATTACATCCGATTTACTCAATATGCCCAAAACGATGAAACAACTCGTTTGGGTGCAGTTCTTTTCTTGGTTTGCCCTATTTTCAATGTGGATTTATACCACACAAGCCGTAACAGGACATATTTATAATACATCTGATACTACTTCAGAACTCTATAATAAAGGAGCAGATTGGGTTGGGGTACTGTTTACGGTATATAACGGTGTGGCTGCACTAGTTGCATTCTTATTACCTGTTATCGCTAAAAAAACGAGCAGAAAAATAACACATCTTATCGCTTTAGTTTTGGGTGGGTTAGGATTAGTTTCTATCTATTTTATTACAAGTCCAAATATGCTATTACTATCTATGGTAGGAGTTGGTATCGCTTGGGCAAGTATTCTATCAATGCCTTATGCAATGCTATCAGGAGCCTTGCCAGCAAAAAAGATGGGTTATTTTATGGGAGTATTTAACTTCTTTATTGTAATTCCACAATTAGTAGCTGCAACAATACTCGGTTTTATAGTAAAAACGCTCTTTGATGGACAGCCTGTTTATGCTTTAATCGTTGGTGGTTTTGCCATGATTTTAGCAGGATTATTAACCTTACGTGTGCAAGACAGCAATGGCTAAAAAAGCAATTATATTCGACCTTGATGGCGTCATCGTTGACACCGCAAAATACCATTATATCGCATGGCGTAAAATCGCCAATGATTTAGACTTTGATTTTTCTGAAAAAGATAACGAACAACTAAAAGGAGTAAGTCGTGTAAAATCTCTAGATTATATTTTGGAAAATGGTAAAATACAACTCTCTCAAGAAGAGAAAGACAAGTTTTTAGTAGCGAAAAATGACCACTATTTATCATTAATTTCCAATATGGATGAATCTGAAATGTTACCAGGTATTAAAGAATTACTACCTGCATTACGTAAAGCAAAGATTCCATTTGCTTTGGGCTCGGCTAGTAAAAATGCAAGACGTATTTTAAAGGCACTTCAACTCACGGATTTATTTTTAGCTATTGTAGATGGCACAAATGTTAGCAAAGCAAAACCTGACCCTGAAGTATTTGTAATTGCAGCTCGTAAAATATGTTATGCCCCAAAGAATTGTATTGTTATCGAAGATTCCAAAGCTGGAATAGAAGCAGCGAATACCGTTAATATGATAAGTGTTGGGATAGGAAGCGAAGAGATACTCGGAGCTGCAGATCACGTGTTAAAAGACACAAGTAAATTGACACTCGAATTTTTAAAAAATTTAATAAACCCTACAAGGGTTTGAAACCCTTGCAGGGTTGTAAAAGAACAACATGAATCACAATTATATTATCCCAAACAAATGGTCCATTATCGAAGAAGGATTTGATGCTGAACGTGTAACCGCTTCAGAAAGTTTATTCAGTATTGGGAATGGCTACATGGGACAACGCGCCAATTTCGAAGAATCCTATTCGGGAGATACATTACAAGGCAGTTATATCGGTGGTATTTATTACCCTGATAAAACTCGTGTGGGTTGGTGGAAAAATGGATATCCTGAATATTTTGCCAAAGTATTAAATGCTCCCAATTGGATCGGTATTAATATAAAAATAAACGGGCAAGAGCTAGATTTAAATACTAGTAAGATTGACGGTTTTTATCGTGAATTAAACATGAAAGAAGGTTGGCTAAAACGTTCTTTTAAAGCCACTCTAAAAAATGGCAATCAAGTTGCTGTTCAGAGTATTCGCTTCCTAAGTTTATCACATAAAGAAGTTGGTGTTATACAGTACACTATAACTCCAATAAATTTTTCAGGAACCATTGAAATGACTCCGTATCTCGATGCAGGAATCATGAATCAAGACACCAACTATGATGAGTTTTTCTGGAAAATCCTCGATATGCATGAAGGTAAAAATGAAGCCTCTATTTTATCTGAAACCTTAAAAACAGAATTTCGAGTTTGTACAAGTATGAAGAATATATTTCATTTAAATACAGATGAAATACAACTGGATAAACAAGTTATAAAAGAGGAGAAACGAATATCTTATCAATATCAAATTGACCTTGATAAAGGTGACACGCTAAGTCTTTTTAAATATGCTGGCTATACACAATCTATGAATCATCCTAAAGATGAATTACTAGTCACCTCAAAAAAAACTATAGATAATGCCATAAAATTAGGTTTTGATAATTTATTGGAACGACAAAAACAAGATTGGGCAAAAATTTGGAAAACTGCAGATATTGAAATTAAAGGTGATGTAAAAGCACAACAAGCCATCCGATTTAATATTTTTCAATTAAACCAAACTTATACGGGTGAAGATGCTCGATTAAATATCGGACCAAAAGGTTTTACCGGTGAAAAATATGGCGGCAGTACGTATTGGGATACCGAAGCTTATTGCATCCCATTTTATTTAAGCACTAAAGACAAAGAAGTAGCCAAAAACTTGTTATTATATCGTTACAATCAATTGGATAAAGCAATTGAAAATGCCGAGAAATTAGGTTTTAAAAATGGAGCTGCTCTCTACCCTATGGTAACGATGAATGGAGAAGAATCACATAACGAATGGGAAATTACCTTTGAGGAAATCCACCGAAATGGTGCCATGATTTATGCCATCTATAACTATGTAAATTACACAGGTGATTTTGACTATATTCCTCAAAATGGAATGGAAGTGATCATTGCTGTAGCTCGTTTTTGGGCACAACGTGCCAACTTCTCAAAAGCTAAAAATCTGTATGTCATATTAGGTGTTACAGGACCAAACGAATATGAAAATAATGTGAATAACAATTGGTACACCAACTATTTAGCCAAGTGGTGTATGCAATATGCAACTGAGAATATGGAACGTTTACAATCAGAATACCCAACTGATTATAAGCGTATTGTTGACAAAACTAATTTTAAGGAATCTGAAATATTTAATTGGAAAAAAATTTCTAGTAGAATGTATTTCCCACATTCTGAAAAATTTGGAGTTTTTATACAACAAGATGGATTTTTAGATAAAGAAATTATTCCTGTTGCCAAATTACCAAAAACAGAACGCCCTATCAATCAAAAATGGTCATGGGATCGTATTTTACGCTCGTGTTATATCAAACAAGCAGATGTTTTACAAGGAATGTATTTTTTTGAAAATAAATTTAGTGACACCAAATTACAAAAACATTTCGATTTTTATGAACCATTGACCGTTCATGAATCCTCATTATCTCCATGTGTACATAGTATTTTAGCCTCTAAACTTGGGATGGAAGAAAAGGCATACGAAATGTATTTACGTACAGCTCGATTAGATTTAGATGATTACAACCACGAAGTTCATGAAGGTTGTCACATCACCAGTATGGCAGGAACTTGGTTATCGGTAGTACAAGGTTTTGGCGGTATGCGAAATTTTGATAACAAACTATCTTTTAATCCAACAATTCCAAAAGAATGGAAGTCCTATTCTTTTAAAATAAATTATAGTGGTGCTATTATTCAAGTTTATAAAAGTCATGAAGAAACAACTTTTACTAATCTTTCTGACACGCCTGCAAGTATTCAAGTAAATGGCAAAGAGATAGTGCTTGCACCTGCGGGATTGGTAACTTCTAAATAATAAAACTACTCAACCCTGCAAGGGTTTCAAACCCTTGCTGGGTTAAAATTAAAACAATGAAAAAAATATTTTTTATACTTATATCTTTCTATACTATTCTTTCTTTTTCACAAGAGATAGAAAAAATTGAACCACCTTTTTGGTGGGCAGATATGCACCAAACCGAATTGCAAATTTTGTGTTATGGAAAAGACATTTCACAATATGACATCTCATTATCGAATGGTAAACTAATCCACATCCGTAAAACAGAAAACCCGAATTACCTTTTTATTTTGATGGATACCAAAGGTGTAGAACCTGGTACTTTTCAAATAAACTTTCTAAAAAACGGAAAAGTGATTCAATCTAAAAATTATGAACTAAAAGAGCGTTCAGAAGCTTCTCGTTTTCGTAAAGGATTTGATTCAAGTGATGTTATTTATTTACTAATGCCAGACCGTTTTGCCAATGGAAATATTCAAAACGATTCGCATCCTGATGTAGTTGAAAAAGCAAATCGAGATTTTGATGGAGGTCGTCATGGTGGTGATATTCAAGGGATTATAAATAATTTAGATTATTTGGATGATTTGGGAGTAACCGCACTTTGGAGCACACCACTTTTAGAAGATAACGAACCCACTTATTCGTATCATACCTATGCACAAAGCGATTATTACAAAATCGATCCACGATACGGAACAAATGATGATTACAAACTTCTTGCCGATGAAATGCATAAAAAAGACATGAAACTCATCATGGATTATGTAACCAATCATTGGGGCAGTAAACATTGGATGATTCAAGATTTACCTACTAAAGATTGGATACATATCTGGGAGAATGGCGAAAAGGGTTTTCAACGGAGTAATTATAGAATGTCAACTCAGTTTGACAAAAATGCCTCTGATTATGATGCCAAAGCATGTATGAATGGCTGGTTTGACACTACGATGCCCGATATGAATCAAGCAAATCTACTATTATTAAAATACATGATTCAAAATGCTATTTGGTGGATTGAATTTGCTGGATTGGATGGTTTACGAGTGGATACCTATTCCTATAACGATAAAGAAAGTATCGCCAAATGGACCAAAGCCATAATGGATGAGTATCCTAATTTTAATATCGTTGCTGAAGTTTGGATGCATAATCAAGCACAGATGGCGTATTGGCAAAAAGACTCCAAAGTTGGTGCCATTGATCATTTTAATTCTTACTGTCCATCAGTAATGGATTTTACTTTACACGATGCCATTTATACGATGTTTAATGAAGACAATATGGGTTGGAATCAGGGAATGATGAAAGCCTATGACAATTTTACTAATGATTTTTTATATCCTGATATTAATAATATTTTAGTCTTTGCAGGTAATCATGATATTACTAGAATTAATGAGTATTTTGAAGGAAATTTGGCCAAATATAAATTAGCCATGACTTTGGTTTTAACAACACGAGGCATTCCGCAACTCTATTATGCAGATGAAATCGGGATGTTAGGAAACAAAGAAAAAAATGGTGATGGCGATTTACGAAAAGACTTTCCTGGTGGTTGGAAAAATGATACTCAAAATGCATTTACAGAAACAGGACGTACAGCAAAACAGAATGAATACCATTCTTTTACAAAGAAACTACTACAATGGCGAAAAGAAAACTCCGTTATTCATACGGGTAAATTATTACAATATGTTCCTGTTGATAATGTTTATGTATATTTTAGATACACAGATACAGAAACTGTAATGGTAATCATCAACAATAGTAATAAAGAACAAAGCATAGATTGGAGTCGCTATAAAGAAGGATTAAGAAATGCACAAAAAGGGATGGATATTATTGGTGGTAAAGAAATCCGTTTTAATAAAAAACAAAAAATTGATGCTAAAACATCAATGATTATAGAAATTAATTAACTTTTGAATCTACAATCTAAACCTACTAGGTTTTCAAAACCTAGTAGGTTAGAAATGAGAAAAACAAAACAGTATGAAAACAACATTTTTTATTGTAAATGCTTTAGTTTTTACAGTATTTTCCTGTAAAACTCCACAAGAAAACAAACAACCTATTAGCAAAGGATTGGCTAGTCCTGTATATATGAGTAAAGATGAAACCGAAATATTTCTCACCGATTATATATTAGATGTTTCTAAAATTGATTCCATACAAGAATCAAAACACTTTAAAACAACTTTGTCTAATGACAAAACTAAGCTTGTTATTACACCTAATATATATATTAAACATATTCAAAACTTGACTTTATATGTTGCAGGAGAAAAATATGATATTCCATTATATAAAAATACAAATAAGAAAGCAGTATTTAGTATTCCAAAAGACAAAAAGAATAAAACAGTTGCCTTTAAAAGTCAGATAGTAGGCTGGCAAAGTGTTGCTATGGAAGATAAAATCACCTATTGGGAATATAAAACACATTTGGCTCCTGGAAAATATCAATACCTTTTTGTGGTAGATGGCAAAGAACAATTAGATCCCAATAATTCAACAAAAATCAGCAATGGAATGGGTGGTTATAATTCTGTTTTTGAGATTGCTGATCAATCGGATAAAACACCTTTTTTAATTTCAGAAACACAAAATGGGAACTCATTTAGTTTAACTTCTGAAAATAGTATTCAAGAAGCTTTAGTTTATATCGGAAACGAATTATTATCCAAAGAATATGTAAAAATTGATAGTGACACGCATAAAATCAACATTACAATTCCGGAACATAAAAATGAAAAAACTAATATCCGTGTTTATGCTTACAATTTTTTCGGACGTGGTAATGATGTTTTAATTCCGATTAACAAAGGAAAAATTATTGCTAACTCAAAAGATCTTTCCCGAACAGATTTTCATACACAAATCATGTATTTTTTACTCGTTGACCGTTTTTTAGATGGTGACACATCCAATACTAAACCAGTAAAAAGTGATAGTATTTTGCCCAAAGCGAACTATAGAGGTGGCGATTTGAAAGGTGTTGTCGATAAAATTGAATCGGGTTATTTTACTGATTTAGGTGTTAACACAATATGGTTATCACCAATTACTCAAAATCCCGAAGGTGCCTTTGGTTTTTGGCCAGATCCTGTAAGTAAATTTTCTGGTTATCATGGATATTGGCCTATTTCAAATACAAAAATAGATTATCGTTATGGAGATGAGGTTGTTTTTAAAGATTTAATAAACAAAGCGCATCAAAATAATTGTAATGTGATTTTAGATTATGTTGCCAATCATATACACCAAGAACATCCGCTATACAAACAGCATCCGGATTGGGCAACGAGTATGTATTTACCAGATGGCTCTCGTAATCTAGAAAAATGGGATTCACATCGTTTGACCACGTGGTTTGATACCTTCTTACCTACAATAGATTTTTCCAAACACGAAGTGGTAGAAGTGATGACCGATTCAGCGGCTTATTGGGTTACAAAATATGATTTAGATGGCTTTCGTCACGATGCAACCAAACACATTCAATTGGATTTTTGGCGTACGTTGACCAATAAAGTGAAAACGAGAACCGACAGACCTATTTATCAAATTGGTGAAACTTATGGTAGTCCTGAGTTGATTCGCAGTTATGTTAATACGGGAATGTTAGACGGACAGTTTAATTTTAATTTATACGATGCTTCAGTGGCTGTTTTTGCAACAGATGATGAACCTATTAGTCGCTTATCAGACGCGCTTAAAGAAAGTTTAACCTATTATGGTAATCATCATTTAATGGGAAATATTACAGGAAACCAAGATCGAGCACGTTTTATAAGCTACGCTTCAGGTGATGTAAGTTTTGATGAAGATGCCAAAAAAGCAGGTTGGACTCGCGAGATTAAGATGAGTGATACCACTGCTTATAATAAACTAGCCATGTTACACGCATTTAACCTTACAACTCCAGGAATACCATGTATTTATTATGGTGACGAATACGGAAGTATTGGTGCCAATGATCCTGATAATCGTCGTATGATGAAATTTGAGGACTTAGATAAATATGAATTAGCACTTAAAGAAAAAGTTACAAAACTCATACATTTACGAAAAAATTCGATGGCATTACTTTATGGAAGTACTAAAATTGAAACAGAAAATGAAGTTATGATAATAACCAGAAAGTATTTTGGGGAAGAGATCACTATTATTTTTAATAAATCAGATAAAGTTTATAAATATAAGGGGACTCTTATAAAAGCAGGTTCTTTTGAAATAATTTACTAGACTTTAGACTTATAGACGTAAGACATTAGACTAAATAAATCACATAAACATTAAATAATCATAAAAAAAATGAACAAATCAATCCTACTAATCATCAGTTTCTTATTATTTTTTTCTTGTAAAGAAGTAAAAAAAGAAAAAGAAGTCGCAGAAAAAACACCATTAGTTACGCAAGAAATGATGGAAACAGCCATTATTTACGAAGCTAATATTCGACAATATTCACCTGAAGGAAGTTTTAATGAGTTTACTAAAGACATTTCTGTTTTAAAAGAATTGGGTGTAAAAATTATTTGGTTAATGCCGGTTCATCCTATTTCTATGACTAAAAGAAAAGCTACAGGTGACACCTTTGTGTCTGACATAAAAGATATTGAGGAACGTAAAAAATATATGGGAAGCTATTATGCCGTTTCCGATTATCGTGGAGTCAGTTCAGATTACGGCACCAAAGATGATTTGCGTAACCTGATTAAAGTAGCTC
>JAUVOS010000009.1 GCA_030599055.1 Lutibacter sp. | reverse complement strand
TTTTCTGTGCGTGGGAAAATAGCTCTTTTGGTTTTTTTTATGCGTTGGAAATATACTTTGGAAAAAATCAAATATGCTATTATGTGGGTGGTTTTTGTATAGAAATATTATTTCGTTTGTGCTTGCAGGCAACGCTGTTATATACGCAGTCTCATTTTATGAAAAAGCCAATATAAACGCATAAATTTTAATAAATAATCCCCAACTTTTATACTTGACCCGTTATAAGCTTATTTATTATCAAATTCCATCGCCTTTAATACCATTCGCATTTCGCTATAAGTGAATGCATCACCAACTTTGGTTTTTAATTCTCCTAGTCCTTCAAATTTGGTCTTTTTCATGATTTTTTTAAGCTTTTCAACTCTTTTCTTAGGAATGAGTTCGGTAATATCAATTTCGCCTGTTGTGATAAATTCGGAAAGATGACTTTCGATAGTACCAACGACAAAACCTCTATTTTTTGCTATTTCTTGTATGCTCATACCTTCTTTAAACAACTTAAAGGATTCTTTTTGGGAGCTTCCTTTTTTCTGACTTAATTTTTTTTGCTTTTCTTCGACTTCGCGTGATTCCAAATCATTTTTGCCAACATAATTTTTAATTGCTTCAATAATTTCGTCACCATATTTATTTACTCTAATTTTTCCCATTCCATTAATAGCACGGAGTTGTTTTGGAGTTACGGGAAAATAGCGACACATTTCATATAAAGTTTGTTGTGTAAAAACCTGATAGGGCGGAATATCCTCAGATTGGGAAATAATCATACGTAAAATACGCAATTCATCAAACAACTTTTCGTGTTCGGTTGTATCGATATATTCTTTTCTTTGACGATTGGGTTTTTCATCTTGTAAGACTGCTTTTGCCCGTAAATCTAAATATTTTTCAGTAGAAAAGTCATCGGTTAAGCCCTGTAAACAATATAATTTATAGGCGAGTTGTTCTTCAATAATTTGTAACTGTTTGTTGAGGTTTTTCTTAATTTCTTTGTTATCTGTAGAAAAACTTAAACTCTCAAGAGGCTTTTTGATATACTCCTCGGTGTGTTTAATAAAATATACAACTGCTTTTTTAATTCTTTTTTGAATTACAGGGCTATTTTCAGGAGCTTCAATTTTTGCGCTCAGCGTCTTTAATTGCTTTTTAAAACTTGTACCAACTTGTAATAAAGGTACAACTCCTTTATCTTTAATTGTAGTTAAAGGTTCGAGCGTATTTCCTTCAATGCTACTTCTATTTTTATAATAAATATCAATACATCGTTTGACAGGATATAAGAAAGAATGGTAATTGAAAAGTTCTTCAATTAAATTGAGTTGATAGTTTTTTTGAGATTCTTTTAGTGCATTTTCAGTCGGCGGATTGTCTTCTACATCTTGCGTAAAAGAGGTGACTCTATGATCGCTGATGATACTTCTATCGTTGATCTTATTTTTTAAAACAATACCTTCTAAGGTTCTACAGCGGCTTAACGCAACATAGGTTTGTCCGTGTGCAAAAGAAGCTTCCGCATCAATTATTGCTTTGTCAAAAGTTAAACCCTGACTTTTGTGAATGGTAATAGCCCATGCCAATCGAAAAGGCATTTGGGAAAAAGACCCAACAAAGTTCTCAGCAATTTCTTTGGTGTCTTGATTGATGGAATATTTTACATTTTCCCATGTTTCAGGAGTTGCTATAATGGGATATTCATCATCAGGACATTGCACGCTAACTTCATCTTTGTCAAGATGAATTATTTTTCCAATTTTCCCATTAAAATATCTTTTTTCAGGAGAACTGTCATTTTTGATAAACATGACTTGTGCTCCTACTTTTAGTTCTAATTTTTCGTGAGTAGGGTAGGCGTGTTCGTTAAACTTTCCTTTAATCGTAGCCGAATAGAAAGAGCTTTTATTTTTTAATTTATTCAACTCGACTTCGTTCATTCGAAATGCTCGATTATTATGCGTTGTTAAGGTAATATAACCGGCATCTTTTTTGGAAATAAAATCAGGGATATATCGTTTGTTTAGTTTTTCTGCTGATTCTTTTGATAGTTTGTCATTTCGTATTTCATTAAGAATCTCTATGAATTCCTCATTATCTTGCCGGTAAATATGTTTGAGTTCGATACCGATAGCATTTGCTTCTTGAAATGATTTACTACTAAAAAAGTAAGCTGTGTCGTAAAAAGCTTTTAAAAGATTCCATTCGTTGGGTTTTACTACAGGAGAAAGTTGTTGTAAATCGCCAATCATCAATACTTGCACACCACCAAAGACTTTGTTTCGGTCTTTATAGCGTCTTAAAACCTGATCGATTGCATCTAACAAATCAGCACGAACCATACTGACCTCATCGATAATTAAAAGGTCTAAGGAACGCATAATGTCAATTTTTTGACGCCCAATTTTCATTTTATAATTGCCTCGTTGTTCAAATTGTGACCCATCAGGTAAAATAGGTCCAAAAGGCAATTGAAAAAAGGAATGAATGGTAACACCTCTGGCGTTAATTGCTGCAACACCGGTTGGTGCAACTACTACCAATCTTTTTTGAGATTTTTCTTTTACTTTGTGTAAAAATGTGGTTTTACCCGTACCGGCTTTTCCCGTTAAAAAAATACTTCGATCGGTTTTTTCGACGAAGTTCCACGCGAGTTCGAGTTCTTTGTTAAAAATGTCTTTTTTCATTCAATTCGGGTTTGGGCAAATATAGCGATTAATCTTTTTTCATTATTTTAAAATAAAAGCTCCATTTGTACCCGTATAATGAAAATCAATATTATTTCTTAAGCAAGTTATTCGCCATTGTGCGACATAACTCTTGTAGTTTGAGCCATCGGCGATTATTACTTTAGGTTGGAGGCTTTTTAATAACCTTTCAATATTTATTTTTGGTGATTGCCGTAATAAAATGATATTGGGTTTACAAGATATATCCTTATAAATCCCCAAACTATCAACAACTAAAATTTTTGAGTTTTTATAATTAATGATATTTGGAGTAAAACTTTCAAATTCGGTATTGGTTAATTTATTTCCAACTTTGTAATTATTGATAAAGCGCAAATTAGCAGTTTTAATGGAGTCGAATGTATGAACGATTTGGAGTTTATCTGCTTTTTTTATTCCCAGAATACTTTCTTTGCTTTTGTGAAAAATTACAAATTCATCATTGGTTTCTGTTTGGTATTTTTCAATAAAAAAGACGGTTTGTAAAATGATAATTGCCACAAAGAATACGAGTAGTTTGGATATTTTTTTGTCTAATGACCAACGATAACCCATGGCAATTACTAAATAGGTTGTTAGTAGTGCAAAAATTGAAAAAGAAATGTTTTTAAATAAAAAGGCTTCTTGATGTGCAACCCATTCGATAAAGGCATTCATCATTGATAAGATAAATCCGTAAACTTGGACTAAAATGTCAGGTAAAAGATTTAATAAAGCTAAGAGGACTACAAAAATACCCATTCCCATAATTATTCCCAAGAAAGGAACAATCACAATATTTGATATAAAGAATAAGCCTGGGAATTGATGAAAGTAATACAAACTTATAGGAAGTGTACCTATTGTAGCCGTAACTGAAACACAGAATAATTCCCATACTTTTCTCGGAAAATACCACTTAAGTCTTGGAATCAGTGCATTTATTTTTGGAAACAACAATACAATTCCTAAAACAGCCGCATAACTCATTTGAAAACCTACATCAAATATAAAAAAGGGATGTATTAAAACGAGAATAAAAAATGAGGTTAATAAAGCATGAAGAACAGCACTTCTTTGGTTTCTAATTGCCAAGCCAATTGCAATAAATGTAAACATAGTAACGGCACGAACAACCGATCCGCTTAAACCGGTTAAAAGGGCAAATCCCCATAAAAACAGAATGATAAGTATGGTTTTGATATGTTTTCCATTTGCAATTCTTTCTAAAGGTTTTAATAAAAACCCCAACAGTAAGAAAAGTATTCCTACATGCAAGCCTGAAACAGCCAAAATATGAATAGCTCCTGCACCTGCATAACTATTGAGCAAATCTTTTGAAATACTTTGACGTTGTCCCAAAACAATAGCGTTTATGATGGCCATTTCATTTTCTTTAAAAGCGTATTTACTGAGTGAGTTTTGTATTCTTTCCCGCCATTGTGCCGCATAAATTTTTAGCGTGTTTCTCTCAATAGGAAGTTCATATACTTCAGATTTGTTTAAAGATATTTGATGCAGTATTCCTTGTTTTTTTAAGTAATTATTGTAGTCAAATGAATATGGATTTAAAGGTTTGTTAATCTCAAATAAATTTGAAGTAGCAAAATAAATTTCACCAACTTTAAAGACTCTAGAGATACTATCCTTAGAAATGTTGACAAGAATTCTACCTTTAGACTTGTTATTGTTGATTTGCAGAATGTGCGCGTAGTATTTGTTGTGATATAAAGTAGGCTTTAGCTTTTTGTCAATTTGAAAAACAAGATTGTTTTCGTTTGAAATAGTATGAGAATAATGTGTTTTTTGGTTTTGAATATTTCGTATTGAAATACTCGCAATTCCTATAAGAAATATTAAAATATAACTCAATAATTGAAAAACCCATCTTAGTTGGAAATATTTTTTACTTAATTGAAAAAATAAACCAAGCAAAACGAGAGCAAAAAATCCTAAATAAAAGATGCTAGAAATTGGAATAAAAAGGTAATAACCTAACAGCACACCTAAAACGAGAAAAAAACTTAAATGAAGTGGAATGTATTGGGTGATTTTTGTCATAGCACAGCAAAGATATAAAAAAAGCAAATTCCAATAATCAAAAACCAGATAAATTTGTAACTATCCACCCGTAAAGGTTTTTAAAAATGTGTTTAACGGAAGCAAAGAGCATAATTTCTGTGAAATCTGTGAGTTCTGTGTGAAAGATACAGGTGAATAGTAACAAAAATAGCAGTGGAACTATCATCATTAGCTTTGCGGCGAAATCTTAGCTGTTTCTGCGTGAGTTTCTTTGCGTCTCTTCAATAATCAAATCAGCTACATTTTCAGAAGCACCTTTTCCTCCGAGTTTTTCTTCTAAGCTAAGATAATCCTCAAAAATTCTAGTACGATTAGCATCCTCTAAAATTTTATGCAATTCTTGTGTTACTTGTTTTTTATTAAAATCGTATTGAATTAATTCAGTAACTATTGGAGCATCCATCACTAAATTGACGAGAGATATATATTTTAAATCTTTCACTAAGGTTTTGGCTATGAAATAGGATATAGCACTAGATTTATAACACACCACTTGCGGAATTTTAAACAAAGCCGTTTCTAAAGTAGCCGTACCAGAAGTAACCAATGCAGCATATGATAAACTTAACAAGTCGTATGTTTTATTTGGCACAAAGCAGACAGAAGTGTTGTTTAAATAGCGTTTATAAAAATCTTTGTCTCTATTTGGGGCACCTGCAACAACAAATTGATAATTTGAAAACTCTTTAGAAAGCGCTACCATTAAAGGTAAAATGTGTTTGATTTCTTGAGAGCGACTCCCAGGTAATAATGCAATAATAGGTTTTTCACCTAGTAGATATTCTTGCCTAAAATCTTTTTCTCTTATGGGTTTTCTTCCTGCAATAACATCTTGTAACGGATTCCCTACATAATGAACGGGATATTTGTGTTTTTTTTCAAAGAATTCTTTTTCGAATGGAAAAATTACGTAGAGCTTATCGACATATTTCTTTAGTTTTTCTACTCGTTTTTCATTCCATGCCCAAACTTTTGGTGCGATATAAAAATGAACAGGAATTTTGAGCTCTTTTGCAAAAGGGGCAATGCGTAGATTAAAACCTGAGTAATCGATTAAAATTAAAACATCTGGTTGATAAGAAGCAATATCTTGTTTACATTTTTTAATGTATTGAGATAGGGTAAAAAGGTTTTTAAATACTTCCCAAAAGCCCATAAAGGCTAATTTTTGGTAATGAATAACCTGAGTGCCACCTACTTTTTGCATTAAATCACCACCCCAAAAACGAAATTGAGCATCAGAATCTTTCGTCTTGATTGCTTTCATCAAGTTTGAGGCGTGTAAATCGCCTGAAGCTTCTCCTGCTATTAAGTAGTATTTCATGATATTAACCGCTAAGGCACAAAGGTGCTAAAATATTTTTATCAATTTATTGTCTAAAGTTTGTGACATTATTCTCAAAAAAACTTATAAACTAAGACTGTTAAGGCAACTAAGATAATTCCAAAAAGTACTCCCTTAGCTTTGTCATCTTCCTTACGTTTAATAAAAACAAAAAACAATAATATATTGGTAATTGCTCCTAAAGAAAGTATCATTCCTTGATTATGTGTATTGATCATCCATTGCCAAGATGCTTCAAAGCCGTTTTTCATAATAAACTCCATATACAGGTAACTACCTGCAATGGTTGCTAGAATGCTTAGTAAAAACCCTATAAAAATATCTTTTTTCATAATTATTTATTTAGAAGGATTTACGCTTTACGCTTTGCGCTTTACGCTTTACGCTTTACGCTTTGCGTTTTGCGTTTAGCACTTTTTAACTTACAATTCCCACTGATTCAAATCATCGATAAAATAATGAGCAGTCATATCAAATTGTACGGGTACAACTGAAATAAAATTATTAGCTAATGCCCATTCATCGGTATCCTCACCTTTGTCCATATTTACAAATTTGCCGGTAAGCCAGTAATATTCTTTTCCATTCGGGTTGACCCGTTTGTCAAATTCTTCAACCCAACTGGCCCGAGCTTGCCTACATATTTTAATTCCACTAAAACTTTTATCTTTTGATTTAGGAATATTAACATTGAGCACAACTCCTTTTGGAAGGCTATTTTCTAAAACATTCTTTGCAATATTTTTTACAATATCTTTTAAATGATCAAATTCGGCATTCCAAGAATAGTCTAACAAAGAAAATCCGATAGCTGGGATGCCTTCGATTCCGGCTTCAAGGGCAGCACTCATAGTTCCGGAATAAATGACATTTATAGATGAATTTGAACCGTGATTAATTCCGGAAACACATAGGTCGGGTGTTTTATTGAGTAATTCATTTACGGCTAATTTCACACAATCAGCCGGAGTACCACTACAAGAATACTCTATCTGCGGACCGTTATCAATACTAACGGGTTCAACAAATAAGGTATTATTAACAGTAATTGCATGACCCATTGCGCTTTGTGGGCTATCAGGTGCAACGACAACAACATCGCCAATTTCATTCATGGCTTTTATTAAAAGACGCATTCCCGGAGCGGTTATCCCATCGTCATTTGTAACTAATATTAAAGGTTTTTTATCCATTTTTGTTTTTTGTAATCGAAGCATCAAAGCTAATGAATATTATTAGATGTTACAATTTAAAATGTTTTTTAAAATTGCACTTTTGAAGCACTTTAGATTCTAATGATAAAAATTATCAAGCTTTTTAAAAAAAACTTTAACATGAAATTATTCCATAAAATTTGCATTTTACCAATAAATGGCATTATTTTGGCTCTCTACAAGACTATTAATGAAGCTAATTATTCAGTTTATGAAACGAAATTATAAAATTATTCTTCCTATCATTTTGTTAGCGGGAATACTTGTGAGTTTTAACTTTAGAAACCAATCCGATCCGGAAAAAGATCGAGAATTGCTTCAAGTGCTACGACATATCTTAACACAGGCACATTATCAACCTGTTGAAATAAATGACAGTTTTTCGGAAGCGGTTTATCATGATTTTTTAGATATTCTAGATCCGACAAAGCATTATTTCTTACAGTCGGATATTGATGAATTTTCTCAATTTAAACATGTAATTGATGATCAAATTCTCATGGATGATTTGACTTTTTTCTACACGGTTTATCAAAAATTTGAAATACGTGTTGCCGAAACAAAAGCATATTACAAAGAGATTTTAAAAAGTTCTATAGATATTACAAAAGATGAAACCTATTCTGTAGATTATGAAAATTCAAAGTTTCCTGAAAATCAAGAATCCTTAATTCAGGTTTGGCAAAAACAACTAAAAATGCGTTATATAGGAAGGCTTTATGACAAAGAACAGGCAGAAAAAGACAAAGTAGAGTCGGATAGTACATATATTCAAAAATCTTTTGAGACTTTAAAAGAAGAAGCTTTGGAAAAGACTTTGGAAAGCATGGATAATTTGTACGATAGACTGGAAGAATTAAATCAAGACGATTGGTTTAGCTATTTCATCAACAGCGTAACGGCTCAATATGGACCACATACAAATTATTTAGATCCTAAAATTAAAAAACGATTTGATATATCAATATCAGGAAAACTTGAAGGCATTGGTGCCCGCTTGCAAAAAGAAGGCGAATATACCAAGGTTACAGAGCTTATTTCAGGTGGACCAGCTTGGCGTGCAGGTGAATTAGAAGTAGGCGATTTGATTGTTAAAGTAGCACAAGGAGATAAGGAATCTCTTGATATTGTCGGTATGCGTCTGGATGATGCTATAGAATATATAAAAGGCAAAAAGGGTACAGAAGTGCGTCTTACACTTAAAAAAGTAGATGGAACAATTGAGATAATTTCAATTATCAGAGATGTTGTTGAATTGGAAGAAACATTTATCAAATCTTCCGTTGTAGAAGAAGAAGGAAAAAAATATGGTTTAATAAATTTGCCAAAGTTTTATATTGATTTTGATCATAAGAACTACAGAAATTCTGCGACAGATATGGCCAAGGAATTAGAGAGTCTTAAAAGTGAGGGCGTATCCGGTATTATGATTGATTTGAGAAATAATGGTGGAGGTTCTCTTAAAACAGCTATTGAAATAGCGGGAATGTTTATAGATGAAGGTCCTGTAGTACAAGTTAAATATCGAGGAGAAAATGCTGATATACGGTTTGATACGGAAAAAGGAGTACATTGGGATGGCCCATTAGTATTGATGGTTAACGAACTATCTGCCTCTGCCTCAGAAATATTTGCTGCTGCCATGCAAGATTACAAAAGGGCAATTATTATCGGAGGAAAACAAACTTTTGGAAAAGGTACTGTACAGAATTTTTATCCTTTAGACAGGTATTCAAGATCGGGAAAAGATCTAGGTTTCCTCAAAATGACTATTCAAAAGTTTTATCGAATTGATGGCGGATCAACACAGCTAAAAGGAGTTACACCTGATATAATTGTGCCTTCACGCTACACCTATTTAGATATTGGAGAAAGAGATCAAGAAAGACCGATGGAATGGGATAAGATAGAACCCGCAGCGTTTATTTCGTGGAGTGCTTATAACAATTATATTGAAAGTATTGAAAATAGTAGAAAAAGAGTATTTGAAAACTCCCAATTTCAATTAATTGATAGCAATGCGAAGTGGTTAAATGAAGTGCAAGAAGATAAAACAGTCTATTTAAAATATTCCGACTTTAAAAAAGATATTGAATCACATGATGCAGAAGCTAAAGTATTTGACGCGTTGGATGATTATAAAACCGATTTGATTTTTAACTCACCACAATATGAAAAACCATTGATAGTAGCCGATAGTGTATTAGCAAAAAAGAGAGGAGTTTGGCACACAAATTTGACTAAAGATGTTTATGTAGATGAAGCTTTGAATATTTTAAGTGAATTATCTATAAAAACAAAGTCAGAATTGGTGAAAAATTAGTTTTTTAAATATAACCATTCACTCACTTTCTGTTTTGGCACGCAAAGAACGTAAACCATTTAAATTTAGCAGATTACGAAATGCTTGAAAAAGAATAAATGCTTGGCATTTATAAAACTTTGCGTTCTTTGTTTTTTAAAAATCATACTAACTCCTTTGCGGGTTTTGCGTGAAATACACTTTTAAAAACTCTTACGGGTGAATAGTTACTTTTTTAAATACCGAATTCCTACCCAATTATTACGTTCTAAAATTAAATCAATCTTTAGGTTGTATTTAGAGGCCTCGGTATCAATAATTGGAATATCCTTTTGGTAAAAGCCACTTAATAATAGAATACCGCTTTCGTTTAAAGAATGTGCATAAGTGGCAAGGTCTTGTAACAAAATATTACGGTTGATGTTAGCAATAATTACAGCATACTTTTTATTGACTAACAAGGAGGCTTCACCTTCATAAACTTTGATGTTCTTACAATCATTTCGTGTTAGATTTTCTAAAGAATTTTCATAACACCACGGATCAATATCAATGGCATCTATTGTCTTTGCACCTCGCATTTCCGTAAGAATAGCTAAAACAGCAGTGCCACAACCCATATCCAAAACCGATTTATCTTTTAAGTCAAGTTTTAACAAATGTTGCACCATTAAATGAGTTGTTTCGTGATGCCCCGTTCCAAAGCTCATTTTTGGTTCAATGAGAATATTGTATTTTAAAGTTTCGGTCTCATGAAAAGGAGCTCTGATACTTACCGTATTATCAATATCGATGGGTTCAAAATTCTTTTCCCATTCGCCGTTCCAATTTACAGGTTCAATTTCCTCTTTTTTATAAAGAATTTTAAACTCACCACTATTAAGAACATAAACTTCTTGTAAAATAGTTGCTTGCCAATCACTTTCTGGGATATAAGCTGTCAGCCCATTCTTCGTTTCTGTAAAAGTTTCAAATCCTAGATTGCCTAACTCAGCAATTAAAATCTCTCGTGCCGGTTGCAGGGGTTCTATAGTAAAATGGTAAGCTATATAGACTTGGATCAAAATTGTAATGATTTAATGATGCAATGATTTAATGCGATAATGGTCCAATGATTTAATGTAAAATGATTCATTCTTTTAATCATTCACTCCTTCAATCATTTCTTCCTTCAATCATTCTTTCCTTCGACTCATTAATTACTAAAACCTTTTCGTTTCAGTGTTTTAACGGTAAAATTATTGAATCGCCACAATCAGAGCTACAAAATCAGCAGTATTTAATGCAGCGCCACCAATCAATCCACCATCGACATCAGGTTGAGAGAAAATTTCTTTTGCATTGGATGGTTTGACACTTCCACCGTATAAAATAGATACGTTTTGTGCGATAGTATTTCCAAATTTCTTTGCAATAACGGTACGAATAAACGCGTGCATTTCTTGTGCTTGTTCTGGTGACGCCGTTTCGCCGGTACCAATTGCCCAAACAGGTTCGTAGGCTAAAACGATATTTCTCCAATCACTATCATTTAAGTGAAATAAAGCATTTTGTAGTTGACTTTCTACTACTTTAAAATGATTGTTACTTTGTCGTTCTTCTAAAACTTCACCAAAACAGAAAATAGCATCCAAGTTATTTTGTAAAGCAGTACTTACTTTTTCTGCTAAAGCAGCATCGGTTTCATTAAAATAGGTGCGACGTTCTGAGTGTCCTAAAATCACATTGGTTATTCCAACACTGTGAATCATTTCTGCAGAAATTTCACCTGTAAAAGCACCGTTTTTAGCTTGATGCATATTTTGTGCGGCAATTTCTACACGAGAATCCATACTAGGTTGATGAAAGACAGGATATAAATTAGTCGCAGTGGGCGCGATAATAATTCTTGTATTATTGGTCTCTAAATTTTGAATAGCTACAGAAATATCCATAGCTAATTGTTTTGAAGCATCTACATCTAAATTCATTTTCCAGTTTCCGGCTACTATTTTTGTACGCATGACTTTATATTTTTTAATTTCTACAAAAGTACGAGGAATAAATGTAAAAGAAGGAATCAGATCGGAGAAAAAGGCAACTATGTTTTATTTTCTAGTAACTTGCAGATATAAAAGATAGAAACACAATTGGTTTATCAGGGTGTTGTGTTTAATTTTGAGGAAATAAATTCATATGAGAAAACCATTTAAAATTGGCAATTGAGTATATAAATAAAAAAAAGATGCTTTAAATTATAATAAAAAGATTAATACTGACAAAAGCAATGAGAATAACAAACGTCAGTATTCCATTCTTATTGCTAATCATATTTCTCAGATTGTTTTGCAGATAGACTATTGATATTCAGTTTAAGAATAACTATTTTTTTTACAGCTTTTTTTGTATAAGTATTTTCATTTCTACCGTGTTGTTTCATTAAAATATCCAGTCCATTTATTTTAGCTTCAGTATTGGTTATGATTTCAATTTTCCCAGTTCCCATTATCGAACGATACGATGTTGTCCAGTCACAAGAAACTTCTTTTTTTATTAGTTTATGAGATTGAATAATTTTAAAACTTACTTTATTGTTCTTTTGCAACAAATCTAACTTTTTCCCTTTGGTGGCACAATGAAAAAACAACGAATTATCGTGATATCCGTAATTCATCGTAACAACATAAGGATATTCAGTATCAAATAAGGCAATAGTGCAAGTGGTGGATTTTTCTAGGATTTCTTGAACTATTGATTTATCAGTTATTTCTTTGTCGAGTCGTCTCATAAGTTTTTGTCGTATAGTATTAAGGCTCTAAATTAATTCTTATTTTTGCACCTATGACAAAAGAAGCATTAATAACGCAAATACAAAAGAAAAACTCCTTTTTATGTATAGGTTTGGATGTTGATTTAGAAAAGATTCCACAACATCTTTTAGAATTAGAGGATCCAATATTTGAGTTTAACAAGCAAATCATTGATGCTACACACAATTTAGCAGTTGCTTATAAGCCCAATACGGCTTTTTATGAAGCTTATGGTTTACAAGGCTGGAAATCTTTAGAAAGGACAATAGATTATCTCAACAAAAAATATCCTGAAATATTCACCATTGCTGATGCTAAACGAGGTGATATTGGAAATACGTCAACTCGTTATGCAAAGGCTTTTTTTGAAAAAATGAATTTTGATGCTTTAACGGTTGCACCGTATATGGGGCAAGATTCTGTAGAACCTTTTCTTGCCTTTACTGATAAGTTTACCATTCTTTTGGCGCTTACCTCAAACAAAGGTGGCTTAGATTTTCAGGGTTTACAAACCGATGGAAAACAAGTTTTTGAACAGGTCTTGCAAAAATCACAAACTTGGAAAGGAGCCGAACAGTTGATGTATGTCGTAGGTGCTACCAAACCTGAATATTTTAAAGAAATACGAAAAATTATACCAGATAGTTTTTTGTTGGTCCCGGGTATTGGCGCGCAAGGTGGCGATTTGGAAGCTGTTTGCGAATATGGGTTAAACAAAGACATTGGACTCCTAGTAAACTCCTCAAGAGGTATTATTTATGCAGCTAATGGAAAAGATTTTGCTCAAAAAGCAAGAGAAAAAGCATTAGAAATACAACAACATATGAAACGAATTTTAGCGAACTTTGCGTAAGACCTTGTGCTCTTTTGCGGTTAAACATTATGATATACACAGATTCCCTAAATAGAAAAATAAACCTACCCAAAATACCGCAACGAATTATCTCGTTGGTTCCTTCTTTAACAGAATTACTACACGATATGGGTATGGAACGACAAATTGTCGGTGTTACAAAATACTGTGTACATCCTATTCATTATCAAGCCACAAAAACCATTGTCGGTGGCACAAAAAAGGTAAAAAACAAGTTCATAAAAGATTTGAATTCTGATTTTATTTTGTGTAGTAAAGAGGAAAATACACCTGAAATGGTGTCTGATTTGGAAAAAATTGCACCTGTATATGTAACCGATGTCAATTCTTTAGCTGATGCTTTACAACTTATTAAAGATTTGGGAATTCTTTTTGATAGACGTACACAAGCAGAACATATTATAGATAAAATTAATTTTCAATTACAAGATTTTCAAAATTTTATAAAAGACACACATTCACGGAAAGTTGCTTATTTTATTTGGGCAAAACCTTGGATGGTTGCAGGAAGCCATACTTTTATCAATGATCTATTACGAATTTGTAAGTTTGAAAATGCGTATGCCGATAAAGAAAGATATCCGGAAATAGATATCAAAAAAATGCGAATAAAAGCGGCACCCAAATTACTGATGTTTAGCAGTGAACCTCATCATTTTACAGACGAAGATGTTTTTGAAGTTTTACGAAGTAACCGAAAGACCTTAACTATTTACGTCGATGGTCAATACTTCTCTTGGTATGGTTCAAGATTAATTAAAGCTTTTGACCATTTTAAAGAAGTACATAAAAAAATTGCTGCTTTTTAAATTGTTTAACTGCGAAGTCGCAAATATTTCTCAATGTATGCTAGGGAAATTCTACAACAAGGACTTTTCCGTCATCACCTCAGGTTTTTCAATACCCATAATATCCAAAATCGTCGGAGCAATATTTGCTAAAATACCACTATTGATATGTTTGCGATCCTTATCTGCCAAAATTAACGGAACAGGATTGGTAGTATGTGCTGTATGTGGACTTCCATCGGGTTTTATCATGCATTCAGCATTTCCATGATCGGCGATAACAATACTTGTATAGCCGTTTTTTAAACCAGTTTCGACCACATCTTTTACACAAATATCGACTGTTTCAGCTGCTTTTACTGCGGCTTCAAATATTCCGGTATGACCAACCATATCACCATTGGCAAAATTGAGAATGACCAAATCAGCCGTTTGATTGTTGAGTTCAGGAAGTAGTTTGTCGCGTACTTCAAAAGCACTCATCTCAGGTTGTAAATCATAGGTGGCGACTTTTGGAGAATTCACCAAAATTCTTTTTTCGCCCTTAAATTCTTTTTCACGTCCGCCGGAAAAGAAAAAGGTTACATGTGGATATTTTTCAGTTTCAGCGATTCTAATTTGTTTTTTTTCGTTATTAGATACGATTTCTCCTAAAGTTTGTTGCAAATTCTCTTTGTTGTAAACGACTTGTATTCCTTTAAAACTATCATCGTAATTAGTCATGGTTACATAATGCAAAGGCAATTTTTTCATGTCAAATTCCGGGAAATCATTTTGCGACAGTACTTCTGTAAGTTCGCGACCACGATCAGTTCGGAAGTTAAAGAAAAGGATGACATCGTCTTTTTCGATGGTTGCCAAGGGTTTTTCTGATTTTTTACAAACTACAATTGGCTTGATAAACTCATCGGTGACATCTTGCTCGTAACTATTTTTTATGCTTTGTAACAGATTTGTGGTTTTGCTGCCTTTTCCATTGACGAGCAAATCGTAAGCTTGTTTAACACGTTCCCATCTATTATCACGATCCATAGCATAATAACGTCCGATAAGAGAAGCAATTTGAGTATGAGTTCCTTTTAGAAACTTTTGTAAATCCTCAATAAAACCGGCACCCGAATGTGGATCTACATCACGCCCATCGGTAAAAGCATGTATATAGTTTTTGGTTTTATAGTTCTCGGCAATACTAACTAAATTTTTGAGATGTTTTATATGAGAATGTACACCTCCATCAGATACCAGGCCTAAAAAATGCACTTTCTTTTGATTTTTTTCAGCATAAGAAAAGGCGTTTTGTATCACTTTTTCCTTAGCTAAAGCACCATTATCTACGGCTTTATTAATTCTTACAAAATCTTGATAAACAATTCGTCCGGCTCCAAGATTCATGTGACCTACTTCTGAATTTCCCATTTGACCATCGGGCAAACCTACATCTAAACCAGATGTTTTTAATGTTGCATTGGGGTATTTTTGAACTAGATAATCCATATAGGGTGTATCTGCTTGTTTTAATGCGGAAACTTTTGGGTTTTGGGTCATTCCCCAACCGTCTAAAATTATTAAGATTACTTTTTTGTTCATTGTTGAAATTGTTTTTGTGAAAATAGATGCAAATAATTGATTTAAAACTTAGAATCCCAAAAGGACTTTTGCGATATAAAAAAATAGAAAAATACCAAAGATATCATTACTGGTCGTAATAAAAGGACCCGTAGCAAGTGCCGGATCTATTCCTTTTTTATCGAGAATAATTGGAACAAAAGTACCTACTAAAGCTGCCATGATAATAACCACTATCAAAGAAATACCAACGGTGATGCTAAAAACCCAAGATAATCCGAATAAATTGCTAAAAATGACGACTAATATCGATAAAATAATACCGTTTAAAAGACTTAAACTAACCTCTTTTAGCAGGCGTTGCCACATACTTCCTTTGATGATTTTATTGGCGAGTCCTTGTACGATAATGGCAGATGACTGCACTCCAACATTACCTGCCATGGCAGCAATTAAGGGTGCAAAAAAGAATAGTTCTTTATTGTTGAGTAGTGCTTTATCAAACTTCGACATGATTACAACACTTAACAAACCGCCAAATAAGCCTAATATTAGCCAAGGCAAACGTCCTTTTACCAATTCAAAAATTGTATCGTCGGCCTCTACATCGTCAGTTAAACCGGCGGCCATTTGGTAGTCTTTATCTGCTTCATCGCGAATATAATCTACTACATCATCTAAGGTAATATTACCAACTAAGTGACCCAATTCATCAATAACAGGAATAACGAACAAGTCATATTTTTGCATGATTTGCGCTATATCATCGGCATGGTCATTTGTTTTTACAAAATGAATATCACCAATATATACATCTTTAACGAGTGTTTTTGTCGTTGTTGTCAATAAACTTTTTAAGGAAAGACGTCCTTTTAACACATTGTCATCATCAATTACATAGACAATATAAACCTCTCCAAGTTCTTGAGCTTGCTTACGCATTTCTTTTACGCAACGCATTACCGTCCAATTTTCATTAACAGCAACTAGTTCTTTACCCATTAAACCACCGGCAGAATCCTCATCATAACGCAATAAATCAACAATATCTTTAGCGTGATCTTTGTCTTCTAGTTGGGCAATTACTTTTTCTTTTCGTTCTTCGGGTAATTCACCAATAATATCAGCGGCGGCATCGGTTTCTAACTCATCTATCTCTTTGGCAATCTCTTTAGATGAAAGCGCATTCAGAATTCTTTCACGTGTATCTTCTTCTAATTCTTCTAAAATATCCGAAGTGGTTTCACTATTTAAAAGACGGATGACAAAAACCGCTTCATCAAAACTGAGTTCGTCTAATACATCGGCAATATCAGCCGGATGCATTTCATAAAACATCTTAGAAACTTCAGTTGAATTACTATTCGCAATTAACGCTTCTAATTTTTGGATAAATTCTTTAGTAATTTCAAACTGCATAACACGATAATATTAAATTCCAAATCTCAAATTCCAAATTCGTTATTTTAAACTCTTGTCGTTTACAATAGATTGTGTGAGTTTGATAAACTGCAAAACGCTCAATTGTTCAGGACGTTGGGCAAAGATAACATCTTCTCGTAACTTATCTGACATGTTAAACGATTTTAAACTATTTCGTAGGGTTTTTCTCCGTTGATTGAACGCTGTTTTTACAACTTTTCTAAAAAAGTTTTCATCAACTGGTAGTGTACAATCTTTTTTTCGAGTTAGGCGAATTACACCAGAATCTACTTTTGGAGGTGGATTAAAAACGTGAGGAGGCACATCAAAAAGGTATGCGACATCATAAAATGCTTGCGTTAAAATCGAAATAATTCCATAGGTTTTATTGCCGTGTACTGCAGTAATGCGTTTTGCTACTTCCTTTTGGAACATACCGACCATTTCCGGAATTTGTTCTTTATTTTCTAATATTTTAAAAACAATTTGGCTAGAGATATTGTAGGGAAAATTTCCTATAATCGCCACATCTTCGGTAAAATAATCAGATAGGTTTAGTTTTAAAAAATCACCGGTTATAATTTTATCTTTAAGTTTTGCGAAGTGTTTTTGTAAATACACAATAGAATCATCGTCAATCTCTACCACGGATATTTCAAAATCTTTTTCTAATAAAAAACGAGTTAAAACACCCATTCCAGGACCAATTTCTAAAACTTTTTCGTAATTTTTTCCTGTCAAACTATCAGCGATATTTTTTGCGATATCTAAGTCTTTTAAGAAGTGCTGTCCGAGATATTTTTTTGGTTTGATGTTCATGTTTTACGCTTTAGGCATTATGCTATACGCAATACGCTTTATATTGTTGTAAACTCTTCGATTATTTTTAATTCGGTTCCAAAAATTACTATTTGGTTGTTAAACAAATCTTGCATTTTTCGGTTGAGTTGGGGTGCATGATTTCTATAAAAATCTTTTAATTCCTCAGCCGATTTGCACGTGTATTGCGTGGAATAAGTAACACCACCCATTTCCTCTTTTACCAAAACCTTTACTAATTTAGCTTTTATAAACTTACCTGTAGCAAACATAGCAGGAATGTGTGTTTTACGCATCCAAACGAGCCATTTGTCGTGCACCTCTTCAGATACATTTGTGGTGATGTTATAGATATACATGAGTTTTTTTACTGAGCAAAAGTAGTGATTAGGATTGAAAAAGCAGTAAAAGCCTACAATTAACCTTAATAAAAAACAATTCCCCGAGGTTGCTCTGTCTTGGGATTTCCGATTAAACCTTTCCTTTGGAGAGGTCAAAACTTTTTTTGAGAAATTTTGGGAGAGGCAAAATAACAAAATTTCAATTTCTAATCTTTAGGTTAAAATGAAACGAGCGAAATACTACTATGGTTCTACCTAGGAGATAGTTAATTTCAAGAAATTCTTTTAATGTTTCTATAATCTCGATTTAGTAATTATTCCTTTTCATATTTACTCTGAATTGCCAATTGACTAAAGAAAAATTCAATAGTTTAAGCAGGTGAAAAACATATCTTACAGAAGAATAAATCAAAATTTGAAAATTTATTAAAAAAAAATAAAAAAATTGATTATAATGAGCATATGTTCATTATCTTTGTGATGTAATTAAATATATATACTACATATGCCACGACCAAAAAATAATCGAATTGTACATGAACCACCCCTGTTTACCGAATTTAAACCAGTAGGTGTTCACGGAAAGTCTTTGGAAGAGGTAGTGCTTACACTTGATGAATATGAAGCTATTCGTTTGGCCGACCAATTAGGACTGTCGCACGAAGAATCAGCTAATGAGATGGAAATATCTCGATCTACATTTAGTAGATTGATTGAAAAATCAAGAAAAAAAATGGCTAGTTTTATTTTTGGGGGTAAGCTCCTTTCAATTGGTGGTGGGAATATACATTTTCGAAAAAATATTTTACATTGTATCGATTGTGGGCATATGTTTAAAATAGACATGAGACATCCCGTTTCTGAATGTCCTGAGTGCCATTCAAAAAATTTATTTAGTCTGGCAGGTGGATTTGGTCACGGAGAATGTTGTAGAGAAACGCACTTTATAAATAAACATAAAAAAACAAATAATTATGCCAAGAGGTGACAAAACAGGTCCTATGGGTAATGGCCCTTTGACCGGAAGACGCATGAGAAATTATGCTACTAATGAAAATACTGATTTGGGTTTTGATAGCGGATTCGCTACAAGAGGTCGGAGAATTGGTAGGAGAGGTGGCCGTGGCTATGGTCATGGTTTTACCTTTTTTAACCGCGATAATAAACAAGGCTTTACTGATGAAGAAACAATTCAAAATGAAATTTATTCTCTTAAGAATAGATTGTCTTTCCTTGAAAATTTAGTAAAGAAAGCTAAGTCAGACGAAAAATAATCTTTAACCTTTCTAAAAGTTAAATGTATTTGAAAACTATTCAGTAAAAAGTAAAACAAGAAATAATAGTAACCAATAAAGACTTAACAAAATGAATAATAAAGGTTTAATTTCCGGTCAAGGTAAAGGTCTTGGCGGAGGTGGCGGAAGTGGAAGAAACAAAGGTGGCGGTTTTGGTACAGGTGGATATTGCGTGTGTGCTAAATGTGGAACCAAACAATCGCATCGGCAAGGTGAAAAATGTACAACTATTAAATGCCCAAAATGTGGACATACTATGGTTAGAGAAGAGTTACTTAAAAATAAATAAAGATAAATATACTCTGAAACGAGTGTGTAAAAATTTAAACAGATGAAAAAAATAATGAATTTATTCGATGATATTCATTGGGAAGAGGCCGAAGAATATCCTAAAGGCACAACATATAAGGTATTGAGAGATCAAAATAATGCAAAGACAGTTTTGTTAAAATTACCAGAAGGCTTTCATATGGCACCTCATACACACATAACAACTGAACAAAATTTTGTCCTTAAAGGTGAATACACCAGTGGTGGTGTGAAATATCCTGCGGGTTCTTATCAGATTTTTTCGTCAGGAGACGAGCATGGTCCTTTTACATCAGAAGGTGGTGCTTTAGTCTTGGTAGTATGGGATCCTTTAATAATAAATTAAAAAAAATATTAGTAGAACGATTTTTAAAATAAAAAAATGAATAAACTATTTGCAATTCCTATTATCAATGGGAAACTATGTGCACACTTCGGACATTCTGAACAGTTTGCAGTAATAGAAACAAAAAACCAGAAAATTATAAATGTAGCATACCATAAGCCTCCAATTCATCAACCGGGAACCTATCCAAAATTTTTAGCAAGTAAAGGGGTGAGCACTATTATCTCGGGAGGTATTGGTGAAAAAGCGCAGAAAATATTTGCTCAGAATAATATCGAAGTATTTATAGGAATCAATTCAGACCACCCTGAGGTACTCGTTGAACAATATCTGTCCAATCAGTTGGTAAGCAACAAAAACCAATGTGACCACTAATAGCGTAAGGAGAATGAAAATAGCAATTGCAAGTGGTAAAGGAGGTACAGGAAAAACAACACTTTCAACGAATCTCGCAAGTTTTCTCGCAGAAAAAAATGAAGTCGTCTTGACGGATCTAGATGTAGAGGAACCCAACTCAGGATTATTTGTAAAAGGAGATTTAGTACATCAGGAAGATAAATTCAAAATGATTCCCGAGTGGGAGAAGGATGCTTGTACATTTTGTGGAATTTGTCAGGAGGTATGCAATTTTAATGCAATTATCATGACGGAAGAGGAAATTATGGTTTTTCCTGAGTTATGCCATGGATGTTATGCCTGTTCGGAATTATGTCCCACAGAAGCGCTACCGATGCTTGAAAAAAAAATGGGAGTTCTAAAACATTTTAAAAGTCAAGATCTCCATTTTGTTGAAAGCAGATTAGATATTGGCGAAGAGCAGGCTGTTCCACTGATAAAACAAACCCATCAATACATTGATGAACATTTTAATAGTGAGTATATTAAGATATATGAT
>JAUVOS010000165.1 GCA_030599055.1 Lutibacter sp. | reverse complement strand
TAATTCTCATACCATCAGATTTAAATGATTAATATATTCATTTATCCTAAAGCATAAAGTTACGAAGTTTTAAGCACAAAAAGTTTTAATAAGCAATTATTTAAAGAAAAAGATATGTAATAGTGCTCAAATTTAAAGATGCAACAAGCTTTCTAACCTGAATTTGACTTAAGGTTTTTACTCAATTACATAAGGTTTTACATAAATTGTATAGGTCTTTTTTGCAGGATTATAAACAGATGCAAGGTTTAACATATCGTTTAAAGTACTTTCTCCTCCTTGCGCTCTCTTAAAGGAATAACTATTAAATAACATCCCCGATATAGTGTCGTTTTTTTGAAGTAGGGTTTTCTCCCATTTTAAATTAACTAAATCCTCAGACTGCTTTTTAAACCAGTTTTCCAATTCAATTTTTGTTGTTTCATCAATAGCATCTGTTATAAAAGTCGATTTTTTAAATGCCATTGCATTTATCAAAGTTTCTTTAAAAATTAAGTTTTTTGGTATTTGTAAATCATATCTCTCCAGTTCAGTGCGTACTATTTTTCCTTCTTCCAATCTTTGTTCAAGAGATTTTACTTTCTTTTTCTTTGGCAATTCGGTGTTTTCTTTTTTATCATTTGTCTTGGTCTCTTTTTTATTTGCGTCTCCACATGACCAAAGCATAATTGATAAAACCATTACTAATATTGGAAGTTTTTTCATGATATTTCTATTATTTTATTAAATATAGTACGACAAAAATAACTAAATTTATTTACTAATCTAGAAATAGTATGACATTAGTCAAATGATTCGTAACTCTAGCAAAACTAGATAAATTGATGAAAAAGACATGAGTATTGAGTAGTTAGAATTGAGTATTGAGATTTGTTATGTTTTCCCTCAAAAAAATATATTTTACTACATATTTTTCTGACTTTCGCGGCCTCAATACTCAATTCTCAATTCTCAATACTAAAAAAACTAACAAAATAAAAAAATTATAGATTTAAAAATTGGCTAAACGGTTACAATGATTCTATTGACTATTTTTTAGGATTCTCTTTAATTGACTGATTGAATATTTTGTTAATTTTTTCTTTGCTAACTCTGGATTTTTTTGATAACATTTAGACATTCCTTTTTCAAATCTTTCTTGTCTTTTAAGGAGTTTTAATTCTAATTTTTGACTCTTTTCTTGTTGTTTATGAATCAAACCTCCATAATTAGCATCTATTTCCTTTGCTTTTTCATCAAAGAACATATAGTGATGTCCTGTGGAATACTGCTTAAAATCATCAATCTTTGTAAAATGATTCGACAGAGCTGTTTTATAATCTGAAATTGCAAACTTGTTGGGTATCGAATTAATTCCTGAATAAACGGGTATAAAGGTTTGGGTACATGGGCGTCTTGGAGCAATCCATAAAACATCCCCAATTTCTGAAGGCATCCAATCTCTTAATTGTGCAACAAAACCGTATTGATTGGTATTTGAGCAAACAGACATAACTCCTTGTTGATGCGGATTTGTTGATGTTGATAAATAGATATCCGAATCGGTTGGTTTTGTCCCTTCGTAATGATTTCTAAGTACTTTAAAAATAGCTTGTAAAGAGAGCCTCTTTTTGGGCACAAATGAAAAGGGAAATACATCGTCTATTTTGTATTGTTTTTCAGAAAGTGCATTTATACTAACCCATAGTCTTGCTTTATTTCCTATGTTTTTCAAATTATTTTGATTGCTATAGGCTTTTCTAAAATTAAACTTCCCATCGGTTTCTGGATTGTACCAATTTCTTTCAATAGCGTATTCAACAAGATCTTTTGAACCTAAAAAGTTAGCTGTATCGGCTAGGTTTACATTGGTTATGGTATAATAATTTGGAATAATAGCTACATGCTTATCGGGAATACGTCGCGCTACCCAATGTTTACCTTGTACAACAGAAAGCATCCAAGTCTCATTTGAATCAGCGATACAATACGTGCGCCCCGAGGATACATAACCTATTGATTCAATAAGATTTCCTGCAATTTCAACCGCTTCTCTTGCTGTTTTGGCTCTTTCAATAAGTAGCCTTCGCAGCCAATAGCCAATTCCTCCATTGATGAGTTCTGGTTTATCTTCGCGTGATCTACAAGCATTTGAAGTAATAATAAGACCATATTCATTAAAATAACTATCTGAAAACTCTAATTCAGGAATTTCCAACCACAAATAACTATTCGTTTCTTGTATTTGTGCAATTTTATGACCTCTTTTGAGGGGTATTGAATCCGTTTGTAAATTGTGATTTTCTTTAGGAACTGTGTACCAGTTTATAACTCGGTCTCCCCAATCGTCTTCGTTATGAGCTAGCATAACTGAGCCATCTTGTGTTGCATCCTTTCCAATTAGAATAGAAAAACAGTTAAACTCCGTTTCCGCATCTGTTTGAGAAAAACTAGTAATAGTATAGAGAAAAAGAAAACTTAAAAAAAGTGATTTTAAATTAAGATATAACATTATAATTTATTTTAAATGAATGTAAAAATACCAATAAATTCATTTTATTGTTTACTTAGATACAATTTCTTTAAATATTGATAGATTTATGTCAAAAATCAGTTTTTGATTGCTAATAATTTTGCACTTTTGTAGAACTATTAAAAAACTATAAATCTTAAAATATGAAAAAACATAATTTTAGCGCAGGACCTTCTATCCTACCCGATTCAGTAATTAAAAAAGCAGCAGAAGCTGTTCTCAATTTTGATAATATGAACCTATCACTTGTTGAGGTCTCACACAGAAGTCCTCAATTTGATGCTGTTATTAAAAAAGCACAAAAATTGGTTCTAGAATTAGCTGATTTAGAAGGCAAAGGTTATGAAGTACTATTCTTAGGCGGAGGTGCCAGTTTACAGTTTTTGATGACTGCATTTAATTTGTTACCAGAAAACGGGAAAGCAGGTTTTTTAGACACAGGTGCCTGGAGTAAAAAAGCCATTAAAGAAGCCAATATTTTGGGTGAAGCTGTTGTTTTGGCTTCGTCAAAAGATAAAGGCTATAACTACATTCCTAAAGGATACGATATTCCTGATGGATTAGCCTATGTACATGTAACAAGTAACAATACTATTTTTGGAACACAAATAAAAGATTTTCCTAATGTAAATGTTCCTTTAGTTGCTGACATGAGTTCGGATATTTTTTGTAAAAAACTTGATTTTTCAAAATTTGATTTAATCTATGCAGGTGCACAAAAGAATATTGGTGCCTCGGGTACAACCTTAGTAATCGTTAAAAAAGATATTTTAGACAAAACAGGACGTACTATTCCTACCATGATGAACTATCAAACACATATCAGTAAAGATAGTTTGTTCCATACTCCAGCTGTATTTTCTATTTATGTGTCCATGCTTTATTTGCAATGGGTAAAAGATTTAGGTGGTGTCGCTGAAATGGAAAAAATTAATGATAGAAAAGCAGCCTTACTTTATGATGAGATAGACAGAAATCCAAACTTCGTTGGTTTTGCTGCTAAAGAAGATCGTTCTCCTATGAATGTCACTTTTAATCTTACCGATGAAAGTAAAGCCGAACGTTTTAATAAACTAGCACTTGATGCCGGTATGCACGCTATTAAAGGACATAGATCTGTCGGCGGATATAGAGCGAGCATCTATAATGCTATGCCTTATGAAAGCGTACAAGCTTTGGTGAATGTGATGAAAGCATTATAATAAAACAAGTATTTTTTTTGTAGAGACGCGATTAATCGCGTCTCTACGAAAAAAAATAAATACCAAAGAAAACCCCTATAATTCAATAAATTACCGCATCTTTGCCGCTAATTTTGCAAAAAAACTTCATGAATAATTTTTCAGATTTAGGCTTAGATACAACTTTAGTAAATGCAGTAAGTGATTTAGGTTTTAGCACACCTACTCCTATTCAAACAGAAACCATTCCACTTTTGTTAGATACTGATAGAGATATATTAGGTTTAGCACAAACTGGTACAGGCAAAACAGCAGCTTTTGGATTGCCATCCATTCAATTAACAGACTTAAAAAACAAACATACACAAACCATAATTCTTTCTCCTACGAGAGAACTGTGTATTCAAATTACCAAAGATTTACAAGCCTATTCAAAATATACCAAAGGAATTAATATTCTTGCCGTTTACGGCGGAAGTAGTATTGATACACAAATAAAAGCCTTACGTAGAGGTGTTCATATCGTTGTTGGAACTCCTGGACGAACCAAAGATTTAATCAACAGAGGTATTCTTAAATTAGAAAATATTGAACGGGTCGTTCTCGATGAAGGAGATGAAATGCTAACCATGGGTTTTAAGGATGATTTAGATGCGATTCTTGCCAAAACACCCAAAGAGAAACAAACACTTCTTTTTTCTGCTACGATGCCGCAAGAAATGCTGAGTATCACTAAAAAATACATGCGAAATATCGTAGAGATTAAAGTATCAAAAGTAAATATTGGAGCAGAAAATGTTGAGCATCATTTCTATATGGCGCAAGCTAGAGATCGGTATGAAACCTTAAAACGTATTGTGGATATCAACCCGGCTATTTATGGAATCGTTTTTTGTAGAACACGTAGAGAAACGACAACAATTGCCAACAAACTCAGTCAAGAAGGTTATAATGCAGATGCGTTAAATGGTGATTTATCGCAATCGCAACGCGATGATGTGATGGGTCGATTTAGAAAAGGTAGTTTACAGCTTTTAATTGCCACTGATGTTGCAGCTCGTGGTATTGATATTAACGAACTAACACACGTTATAAACTTCAATTTACCCGATGAACCCGAAATTTATACGCATAGAAGTGGGCGAACTGGTAGAGCCGGAAATAAAGGTATTGCCGTAGCCATTATCAATACAAGAGAACTCGGAAAAATAAAACAGATTGAAAGAAAATCTGGCATTAGCTTTACACAAAAACTAATTCCAACCGGAAAAGAAATTTGTCAAACACAACTCTTTTCATTGGTTGATAAAATTGGGGAAATTGAAGTTGATGATTACCAAATAGAGCCCTTTTTACCTACTATTTATGAAAAATTAGGGGAACTAACCCGTGAGGATTTAATCAAACACCTAGTCTCTGCAGAATTCAATAGATTTCTTTCCTATTATAAAAATTCTATTGACTTAAATGTCTCTAAAAATGAAAGATCAAAAAGGGGCTCTGCAAACCATGCGAGGCTTTTTATTAATATTGGTAAAAAAGATAAGCTCACTCCTGCCCGATTAATGGGATTAATCAACGAAAATTTAGATAATAGAGATTTTGAAATTGGAAAAATTGATTTGTTTAAGACTTTTTCGTTTTTTGAAGTAGATGAAAAAATTGCTGAAAAATTAATCGATGCTTTAACAGGAAAAGAATTCGAAGGTCGTAATTTATCCCTAGAAATAGCCTCTGAAAAACCATCAAGACGTAGATCTAACAGTGGAAAATCAAAAAAGCGACGCGATTACAAAGATAAGCCAAAAGGCGAAAACAGAACAACAGGTCAAAGTAGAAGTCACCGAAAAGGTCCTAGTAAAAATCGTAGAAGTAGCCGTAAAAAAAGACACTACTAGCTGTTATAAATTCCAAAGCTAACCAAATTAAGCTCCAGCGTATTATCAATATATTCCTTTTTGGAATTTGACAATTGAAATTTGGAACTTAACCTCTAAACCTCAGTTCGACCTAAGGTTTCTTTACAGCTTAGATTAATTTTGTTCTATTCGAAGATAAATTTTTAAAGGACTAACGGGTTAGTTTAAGAAAATTTGGCAAGAATAGGTCAAAATTAAT
>JAUVOS010000094.1 GCA_030599055.1 Lutibacter sp. | reverse complement strand
TATATTTTCGCCTTTTCCATTAAATAATGCTGTTGAAAGTGTTATTTCTGCATTGTCTGTTGCCATGTATGAAATATTTGGCGTATAAACAATTGCATAATTATTCTCAACACTTTCCCAATCAGATACTATAAAACCACCTACTAATGGGGAAATTTTAAGTTTATCATCTAAAAATTTTCTATCTAACTGTATGAAAAAATAGTCATTTAGATTATCAGTTCCTCTTTCATTTATAAATCCATGTAAGAATTGTATATTAAGATAGATGCCATTTGAAAAATTATAGTCTGCACCAACAACAAACTTTGTACAATCTTCTTTATCTAGCACAACTTCATTACTCATTGTCATTTCTGCTGGCGTTCCTAGTGGATAAAAGGCAGCCATATCATTAGTCATAACCACTTCGTTATCTGGCAAGAAAACAGCTGCTTCTGCCCAAACACCTACACCTCCGATACTACCTGCAGTATCCACTCCAAAAATGTGAGTTCTGTAAAAAGATAAATCAGAGTGTATGCTTATGCCTCCTGTGGCATCAACAGGTGTTAATGTGTTGTATGTGGAAACAGGCATTCCGTCTCTACCCCAAACATAACTAAGTGAAAAATCAAATCCTTTGGCAAATCCTTTAAATTTTAACCCCATAGTTGAACTTTCTCCTATATTATATGCTGGTGTATGTATTTGGTCTGTGAAATCCATTAAGGTAAGACCTTCAGGTAATTGCATAGAAGGATTTAAGGCATTAGCAAAAATACCAATAGGCATATTTGCGGGTTGAAAAAATGGGATAAATGCGCCTTGTAACGAAAATTCGGAATTAAAGTAATAATCAAAACTGATAGCATCAGAACCTCTATGACGACCAAAATCTAAAATATCCTCTAAGTCATAAGGGTTTAGATTGTCTGTTGGATTTAGCTTGTCAGCTGTTCCCCATGTAATTCGTTGACGACCGATTTTTACATCTAAATCTTTGCTCAAAAAACCATATAATTGAACATAGGCTTCTCTTACTTCTAAATTATAAGGGTCTATGATTCCTTTATTGTATAAATCTGCTGATGAGTTGATTTGAGGTAATCCTATATTACGTAACCAAACTTCACTATAAAACTTAGAATTATCTGTAATTTTCTTATCAAATTTGAGTGTTACTCTGTTTTCGTTCCAAGCCCAATTATTGGGTGATTCATTCAAAAATCGCTGGTCTGTTAATAGCTCTCCTGATATTTTTAGTTTGTTTGCATCCTCTTGTGCAACTATCGTAGTTGAACTAAGTATGCCTATAAAAGCAAATAGTAAAATTAATTTTGTTTGTGTCATTTTAAATATGTTTTTTGGTGATTTCTTTTAGTGATTTTAGTAATAAATCGTAATTTTTAATGGCAGTCATAGCTATTTCATGTCCTTCAAAAATAAATTCTTTTGTTGCTTGTAAGGGCGATGTTTTACCATATTTTGTAGGGTGAATTAAGTCTTTTAACATTACATATTTAACGACTTTACCCTGTGATTGATAAAACAAATTGATTAAAGTTTCAACACCAAATCTTGACGTTTTCATTTTGTCAATTAAGGGTAAAATGTCTGTTTTTAGAACGGCTCGTTGCCCAGTGAATGATTTAAATGGATTAATGCCATAATCAATTAATGTTTCGCTTGGTTGCCCTAAAACCATATCTGCTACTTGAGTAGCTACTGGAGTAACTAATTGAATAAAATGCTCCTCTTGGATATTTGATAGGTCAGCATCAATAAACACAATAATTTCATTGCTTGCATTTTCTACACCAATTGCCATTGCATTTCCTTTTCCTTTATTTTTCTTTAAATGGATGGCTTTAAAGTCAATTTCCTTTCTTAACTCATCAATTATTCCTTTTGTTTCATCTGTAGAACCATCGTTTACAACAATTATTTCATCAATAATTGTAGAAATCGAAGCATAGAGGATAACATCCATCACTGTTTCCTCTTCATTGTAAGCACAAATTATTGCTGTTGCTTTTTTCATAATTTAAGAGATTATAGATTTTTGTATTGATTTTATTACTAAATCATAATGTTTTAGAGCAGTATTTACAATTTCCCAACCTTCACTGATATAATTTGTTGTTGCTTGTGTAAAAGCTGTTTTCTTGTATTTATCTCTGTGTTTTAGTCCTTCTATCATTAGAAATTTTATTGATTTTCCTAAAGAAATATAGTAGAAATACAATAAGGTCTCTACGCCAAATCTTGATTCTTTTATTTTATCTAAAATGGGAATTATATCTTTTTTAAACAAAGCTCTTTCTCCTGTCAAAATTTTTAATGGATTTACATCTTTACTTAAAATATTAACTGTAGAATAGCCTAAAACCATGTCACATTCATTGTTTAATAAGGAATCTACTAATTGTTTAGTATAATCAGGTGTTATGCTTGTTTGGTCGGCATCAATAAATACAACCATGTCGTTTGTTGCATTTTCAACGCCGATTGCCATAGCATAGCCTTTTCCTTTATTTTTTTTAAAATGGATAACTTTAATATCAAGTTGTAACTGTAATTCATCTATTATCTCATCTGTTTTATCAGTAGAACCATCATTAATAATTACGATTTCATCAATGCTCTGTTCTTTAGAAGTAGAAAGAATAACATTTTTAACAGTTTCTTCCTCGTTAAATACACAAATTATTGCTGTTGCTTTTTTCATGATATTGCGTTTAAATAATTAGAAATTTCTTGACTGGTTGCTTTTTCTCCCATTGCAATTAATTCATCTGCTTTATGAAAATCAAAAGTGCTTGCCGCATTATGTGGAATATTAATAACAATGTCTGGTTGATGCTTTTCTATATTGTGCTTTGCCAATTTATGAACCATAGCATTAGTTGTGCTGTTTAAAAGAGAAAAATATCCTATACTGCTTTTGTCTCCTGAACTAATTAATCGGTTAACGCTTCCTGCAAAACTATTTAGCATACTGTTACTGCTTTTTTTAGTTTCCTTAGTTTTAGTGTTAGAAACGGTCTTTACTTTTTCTCCATATAAATTAACAACTACTAGAATATCACTTTGTTTACGGATTACATGTTCTATTGGAATAGGATTAAGCACACCACCATCAATCAGAAAAGTATCTTTATATTTTACAGGTGTGATTATAGTGGGGATTGATACCGAAGCTCTAATCGATTCATAAAAACTACCCGTATTAAAAACCACTTCTTTTTCATTAATAATATCAGTAGCTACGGCTGTAAAGGGAATTTTCATTTCTTCAATAGGCATATCAGGAATAAAAACTTTCATTTTATCGAATACTTTGACGCCTTTTAATAGACCTTTGGTAGAGAAATTAAAATCCATTAGACCCCAAATCAATTTTTTGTTTAAGGCTCTTAGCCAAATTGTATATTCGGGTAATTTTCCCATCGCATGAATTCCGCCAATAACAGAGCCTATAGACGAACCAGATATAGAGGTTATTTCAAAACCTTGTCTTTCTAATTCGTTAATAACCCCTATATGTGCAAGTCCTTTAGACCCACCACTGGATAATACCAATGCAACAGATTGCTTCATTATATTTATTATTGTTTCAATTTACGAACAGTAAACTCATCATCTGACAAATTTTGGTCATATTTGACATTTGACATAATCATTCTAGTGATATGATTTTTCTTAAAATCGGTCATTTTAATTTCTTGAGCATTCCAATATTTCCCAATTTTGACATAAGTATAAACGGCTTCTTTTATTTTTTTTCCACCTTTATCATAATAATCCATAGTTTTAGGATATAAATTTGTTTTTTCAACACTAACTATTACTTTAGAGTATGCTGATTTTGGTGATAGCGGTGTTAATTCTAAAACATAGGCATTGCTTTCAGTTTTAATCAACTTTGGTGTGTATTTTTCAGCATAAGGTTTAGATTCCATATCATCATAAGAAAAATCGGTTCCTGCGAAATTATTTTTTTTAACTGATGATGAAATTCTACGCTCTTTTCCAAAAGCTGGCATATATAAATACATTACATCTTTGGGTAATGATAAAACGGCTATTCCTGCTTGTGATGAAGGAGCTGTAAACCTGAAAATACGTTTGTCATTTCCTTTTTGAACAATATTTGCTTCACGTGTTTTTTCTTTTCCTGCTTTATCAATTAGAACAATTTTTGTTTTCCCTGTCATATCTTTAGGGGAATACATTACGTTATCCATTTTGTTTAAAATGCTTTTGGCGTCTTGTGCGTTTGCACTAAACCCTACAAATAGGATTGATGCGAATACGAGTACTGATAATTTTAAATTTGTCATTTTTATTTGATTTTTAATTTATATTTAATTGTATTATTATTTATTAATTCTTTCTTGTCTTCTGTAGTGTAATATCAAAATAACGGGTAATAAGGTTAAAGCTCCTAGCCCAGAACCTATCATACTCATGGCAACGAGTAATCCAAAGTTTTGTAAAGGAACCATCTCTGAGAATATTAAGACTAAAAAACCTGCGGCAACAGAAACTACGTTTATTACAATGGCTTTTCCACTTATCATAATAGTTTCTTCCATAGCTTCATCTAGTTTTCCTGTGTTTCTATATACACTTGAAAAGTGCGTAATAATATGAATAGAATAATCAATTCCGATACCTAAGGCAACACTGGCCACAAGTACAGTTGCTATATCTAATGGTATGCCTGTTACGCCCATAAATCCGAATAGGATAATAATTGTGGCAATAATTGGAATTGCTGCATACACTCCTTTAATAAGAGAACGAAATATGACACCTACGATTAATAGCACCATAATAATAGCAATGATTAAGCTACTCTTTTGACTGTCTATAAGGCTTTGATCTAATTTAGAATAAACTGAAGGCATTCCTGTAACCTCAATTTGGCAATCGTCTGTTGAGTTTTTTGTAACAAAATCATCCATATATGTCACAAATTCATTTAGTACTTTACTATCTGTTGAGGCAAATTTTGATTGAATAATTGCTTTGTCAAGTTCATCAGAAACCAACTGTGGCATTATATCTTGACCATCTAACAAGAACCAAAGATTTTCAACTTTAGCTCGTTCATCGGGAATTCTTTTTCCTTCTCCCATTACATCATTCATTTCTTGCACTAAATCGGCAATAGATTGTGTACGGTCTATTGCAGGAAAAGCTTTCATGTGGTCTTCTGTTTTAATCATCATTTTTAAGACATCAGGACTTTGAATATCACCTTTAAATGAGATATAAACGGGTTGTGATCCGCCAAACTTTTCTTGCATTATATCTTCTGTTACCCTTGTAGGATTTCCTTTTTTGAAATATTCTGCCATGTTAATCTCTCTTTCTACAAGAAAAGCACCACCAATACTCAAAATCATAAATAACGTCCATGCTGTCAATATATATTTAGGATGCTTGTGCAATAAGTTGTTTAATGGAAAAAGAATAAGATTATTTAAAATTGATTTCTTTTCTTTATCATCATTTACTTGCTCTTTTGGTTTTCTATACATTGCCAATGCGGCGATAATAGCGGGCACAAAAAATATAGACAGTAACAAAGCATAAACTACACCTAAAGCAGTAAATATTCCAAAATCACGAATAATGCCTAGATATGCACCAAACACAAATGAAACGAAGCCAATCATAGTTGTTAATCCCGCTAAAACAACAGGAATTGTTATATAGGTTAATGCCTTAATTAATGCTTTTTTTCTATCGCTATCTGCTGTTGTGTTTATTCTATTTATTACATGTATGGTATAAGCACTTCCCACCGCAAGCAGTATTATGGGTGTTATATTAGAAATCATGGACAATTCATAACCAAACAACACCATTGTGCCAAGTACCCAAATAACAGATAATGCTGCTGTAAGCATGGGTAAAATAACACCTCTTGCTGTTTTAAAAGCAAGGAAAAGAATAAAGGTTATCAGTAAAAAAGTTATGGGAATTAATCGCACTATATCCGATACGATTAAAGATGAAATATCATTCATCATAAATGGTAATCCTCCAAAATACAATTTTTCAGGAATACCAATTTTTGTTATTTTTTCTTTAATGTTTTTGGCAACAGCTTGTTTATCTACGCCATCTGCCATTGTAAAAAGAATTAACGTAGAAGTTCCATCTTCTGACACTAAAGTTCCTTTATACATATCTTTAGAAAAAACCCTGTCTTTTAAAGCTGCTAATTCTGAAGTTGTGTCAGGTAAGTCATATTCATCAAGTAGCGTTCCTATTTCAATTCCCCATTCATCACCTTTAATATCAAGTACATTTGTAAGGCTGGTAATCGTTGCTATTCCATCTGAAACACTTAAGGTATCTGTAATCTGTTTTACATATTCAATAACCTCTTTTTTGAAAACATCATCTGTTTCAATGATAATCATTCCCATATCGTTACCACCAAATTCTTTTCCAATATTTTTATATAATAGCGCCGCAGGATCATCATCAGGTAAGGAACTTATGATGTCAGAATCAATTTTAAGGTCTTTAATTTGATACCCCAAAAATGCGGTTAAGCCAATAACTATAATAATAATTACCCATTTAAGTTTTATTATTCCTTTTGCTAGTTTGTTCATTTACTTTTGGTTTAGTTTAGTTGTACTACTTTGTTTGATTTATTAATGTGATTAATTAGTTCTCCTACTGTTTTTGAATAATAGGTGTCAATACTTGCGTTAATCTCTAATTTATCTTCTATTATCATAATTAGTTCGGCTAAATCAATAATATCAAATCCTATATATTCAAATGTAGTTGTCAAATCAATATCGGTTTCTTTAGTATTTGATAATTTACTTATCATATTTATCAATAATCTTGCCATATTTATACTATTATCGTTTTTTAGTCAGTTTTGGGTTAAAAAAATTAGTTAGTATCTTCATCCAAAGTAAAATACGCAATATGCTTAGGATTAATTTTTTTATAAAAATTATTTATTTCTGTCATTGTGTCTTTAATTGTGTTTGTGTTTTTGACAACACCTTGTATGCCCACTTCTTTATTCTTATAGTCGATAAAACTCATCACAATTGGAACTTCTGCTTGTTTAGCGATATGATAAAAACCTTTTTTCCAATAGTTTTTTCTTTTTCTTGTTCCTTCTGGTGCAATAAATAGGTTTAATTCATCCTGTTGTTTGATTCTTTTGGCTACCTGAGTAACCATGTTACTCTTCTTATTTTTTCTATCTACAGGTATAGCACCTAAGACTTTTAAAATTAAACTGAGTGGAAAAAAAAAGGCTTCTTTTTTCATTAAAGTATGATTGTTAATTCCTCTTGCACTGAGATATAATTTTCCAACAATAAAATCCCAATAACTGGTGTGAGGTGCTAAAACGACTACACTTTTTTTTATATCAGGAAATTCTCCTACTAATTTCCAACCAACGATTTCTAATATTATTTTAGAGATTCTTTTCATTTACTCTTAAGTTTTAAGCACTATATCGTGTGTCTAACACAAACTCTTCAGGATGCTTAGCTACCACATCTTTATACATCTTATTTATTTGGCTAAAGGTGCTATCTAAATTATTCATATTATTAACTACACCTTTGATTCCCACCTCTTTTTTCTTATAATCAATATACCCTACAACTATTGGGACATTTGCACTTGTTGCCATATAATAAAACCCTTTTTTCCAACGAATTGTTTTTGCTAATTTTCCTTCAGGGGAAATCACTATATGTATGTCATTCTGCGATTTTATTAATTGTGCTATTTCTGCTACATATTTTCTGTTGTGTGAAACAGGAATTGAGCCATATAGATTGAGAAGGATATTTTGAGGAAATTTAAAGTATTCACTCTTTGTTATAAATTTATGATTTACAGCAGATTGCATAAAAAATAGTTTGCCATACAAGCTATCCCAATAACTTGTATGGGGTGCAAATATTACAATTGATTTAGGTAGATTTGGAAAACTCCCTTTTGTTTTCCAGCCCAGAATTAACAGCATGATTTTAGCAAGTGTATTCATTTGTTTTAGTTAAGTTTCTTAATATAACATCTACTTCTTTTATGCTGTCGAGATTCGTATTTTGTCCATAATTGTTTAATGTTATTATTATTTTCAAGCTCACGAGTTGTTTCTAAATATTTTATTTTATTCTTCAGGAAACTTTGTCCGATTTTTTCAAACATTATTGCTGGGACTCCTTTATTTTTATATTGTGGGATAACGCCAAGTAATAATAAATCAGCAGTATCGTTTTTTCGTAAAGCTCGCCATACCCTATAATATCCAAAAGGAAATAACCTCCCTTTTGATTTTTTTAGAGCTTTGGACATAGATGGAATCGCTACACCAAAAGCAATAACTTGATCTTCATTATCAAGCACTATTGAAATATAATCTGGATTTATTATAGAGATAAAATCTTTTATCAAATAATCTTTTTGTTTTTTGGTTAATTCAGTAAAAGCATATAAATCTTTATACGATTCGTTAAGGACATCAAAGAGTTTGTCTAAATATCCAAACAAATCTTTTGATTTTTTTATTTTAAGTTGATGTAAGCCATATCGTTTTTGAATTATTTCGGAAAGTTTCAAGACTTGTTCAGGGATTCTATCGGGCATTTTCATGCGAAATTCAACCCAATCAACGTCTTTTTTGTATCCTAATTTTTCAATTAGTTTTGAATAGTAAGGAAAATTATAGTGAGCAAATGATGTTGGCATTTCATTAAAACCTTCAACAAGAATACCTGATGGATCAAACGAAATAAACCCAATAGGTCCCTGTAATGTGTTCATCTTTTCAGTTATTGCCCATTTTTCAACTGTTTGTAATAATAATCTTATTACTTCAGTATCTTCAATAAAATCTAACCAACCAAATCTTGCATATTTAATATGATGTTTTGCATTGTATTTATCATTAATTATTCCTGCTACTCTTCCGACGACTACACTGTTATTTATTGCCAACCAATATTTCACCCTACAAAATTCAAAAGCAGGATTTTTGTCAAAAGAAAATGTTTGCATCTCTTTTGAATGTATAGTAGGAATATAAAACTCATTTGACGAATTTAACTTATCAGGAAATTTAATAAATTCCTTTATTTCCTTTTTAGTTGTTATTTCTTTAATTGTCAGACTCATTACCTATTCTAATATTTAGTCACAAATCGTTTTATAG
>JAUVOS010000087.1 GCA_030599055.1 Lutibacter sp. | reverse complement strand
TTTTTATAATGAAACGCTTTTTTTTCTTATTTACAATAAGTATAAGTTTAATTTCTTGTCATAACAAATCCCTTCAATTACCTCAAGTTCCTGTTGCGGGCGAATCTGAAAAAATGAATCATTCACAAATATGGGTGTTTTACGAAAATGAATCAGCCAAAGCAGATTTAAATAAAAATAACACTATTAGTTCTACAGATTGGATTATTAATATCGATAAACGACTAGTACTCAGTGAAGTTATTCCGGTATTTCAAATGATTAAAAAGAAAAGAGCTAAAAAATCAATACACAGTGTTGAAGGAATGCAAAATTTTCTGACTTATTCAGATACAGGTAACAAAAAAATAGCTTTATTTTCTATAGACAGTATTCAATATATGATGCAGTCACAGGCTGAGATTGCAAAAATTGAACAAGAAATACCTTGTGATTATACGCTAGAGTTTAACAAAGATGCTATCTGGTTCAATCAACAAAAATTTCCTACGGATCAATGGCAAAACCTTTTGTTAGATACCTTAACATCAGGACGAATTCAATTACACTTTGACAGCAAACTGAGTTATCAAGATTATATGTTGTACCGTTTATCATTAAAAGATAGGCTATATAAAGAAGTGCTGATTGAAGAAACCGAATACATTATAAAATAACAATCCATTATTGACAAAATCTGTTATTTTGAGTAATAATTGTACCTTTACGGGGATTTTAAGAAACCTATGAATCCATTTGATTTTATAAATATTGGCTGGTTGGATGTCCTTGATGTAGTTTTAGTAGCAATACTATTATACTACGTTTATAAACTGGTTAAAGGTACCGTGGCCATTAATATTTTTATTGGAATAGCTTTACTTTTTATAATTTTCAAAATCACTTTAGGGTTAGGTTTAAAAATGTTTAGTGGAATTTTAGGTGGTTTATTAGGGGTAGGAGCCGTTGGATTGATGATTGTTTTTCAACAAGAAATTCGCAAGTTTTTGTTGATGATTGGTTCTGCAAATTTCACAAATAAAAGAAATTTTATAAAACAATTACGCTTTTTAAAATCCGAAATACATACGGATACGGATGTAGATAGTATTGTAAAAGCCTGTTATAAATTAGCCGAGACAAAAACAGGAGCCCTTTTGGTAATTGAAAGAGCCAATAATCTAGATTTTGTTAAAAATTCAGGAGATAGAATTCACGCAGAAGTAAATATACCTATCTTAGAAAGTATTTTTTATAAAAACAGCCCCTTGCATGATGGGGCGATTATTATTAAGGATAATTTTATTACTTCAAGTAGAATTGTCTTGCCTGTTTCGAATAAAAAAATCCCCAAAAGATTTGGTTTAAGACACAAAGCCGCTGTTGGAATAACAGAAAGAACCGATGCTCTTTGTCTTGTTGTTTCCGAAGAAACAGGAAAAATATCCTATCTTAAAGATGGAGAGTTTATTCTATTTAATAACGAAAGTGATTTAATCGAAAGAATCCGCTTAGATTTGTCCTAGTTTTCACATTTGGGATTAATTAAGGAAATATCCTAGCCAAATAACCACCAACTAAAACAATAATTCCAATTGGAATAACCCAATATGCAATACCTACAAGTATTGATTTTAGTATTGTTTTTGGACTCACTTTTTCTACATATAATTTGATAAAACCCAGCACACTTAGTAGTAAGAAAAATAATGCTGTAATGATACCGGGCGAAGCCTTTTGATCAAGAAAGCTAAAGGCAATATGTTCAATGCTGTTAAGAAAAATCCAAATAATAATTCCGATACCGAATGCTAGGTTCTTTTTTCTGTTTTTTAGGAATACAAACAATCCTATTAACAGGATTACAAAAAAGATTCCGTTGTTAATCAACCAGTGTGGATAACTTAAGACTTTAGGTAAATTATAATGCGTACTCATCCAATATGGAAAATCACCAATTGCTTCTTCTACTAGATGAAAAGGGATATAAGCAATTAGGGCAAGGATAGGAAAATACTTAAAATCGATTTTTTTTAGAAAACGTATCATAGTATAAAGTCAGTTATAAGAAGTTGTACGGCTATGCGAAGTTTGTACAGCTATGCGAAGTTTCTAATGCTATGTGAAGTTTCTAACTTCGCATATATAACAAGCTACACAGAAATCTTCCCACTAATATGTGGATGCGGATCATATCCTTCCAATTCAAAATCATCAAACTTAAAATCAAAAATATCCGTTACTTTCGGATTGATATTCATCTTTGGTAAATCTCTTGGTTCTCTTGTCAGCTGTAAGTCAACTTGTTCTAAATGGTTGTTATAAATATGTGCATCTCCCAATACATGAACAAAATCGCCATATTCTAATCCTGTTACTTGAGCAATCATCATGGTGAGTAGGGCATAAGAAGCAATATTAAAGGGAACTCCTAAAAATATATCACAGCTACGTTGGTAGAGTTGACATGAGAGTTTTCCATCGGCCACATAAAACTGAAAAAAAGCATGACAAGGAGGTAAGGCAGCTTTTCCTTGAGCTACATTTTCCGCGAAAGAGATAGAAGTATCAGGTAGTACTGAAGGATTCCAGGCAGTCACTAACATTCTACGACTGTTTGGATTGGTTTTTATGGTATTTATTACTTCACTTATTTGATCAATACCATCTCCATTCCAGTTGCGCCATTGATAGCCATATATCGGACCTAAATCACCATTTTTATCTGCCCAAGCATCCCATATACGAACGCCATTTTCTTTGAGATATGCAATGTTGGTTTCACCTTTTAAAAACCACAATAGTTCGTGTATAATAGATTTTAAATGCAGTTTCTTTGTCGTCAGTAACGGAAAACCTTTACTCAAATCAAAACGCATTTGATAACCAAAAACACTTGTTGTGCCGGTGCCGGTTCTATCGCCTTTAAGGGCGCCATTTTGAGTAACCTGATGTAATAAATCTAAATATTGTTTCATTTTGTTGTATAAAGTTTTTAAAGTAGAAAGTTTTTAAAGTGGAGAGTTTGTAAAGTAAAAATACTACTTTCAACTTTATAACTTTTAGCTTTATACTAATTTAATGCTGTACTTCCTTAATTGCTTTCGGGTCGTGTTTGTATTTAAAAATTATTGCGAATAATACGGCTAAGAAAATGGCATAGGCTGCAAAAATCATCCATATTGAAAACCAATCTCTACCACTTTCTGTCGTAAAATACTGTACGACATAACCACTACCTAAACCTCCTAAAACAGCTCCAACACCATTGGTTAATAATATAAATAATCCTTGTGCACTACCTCTGAATTTACTGTCTGTTTCTGTTTCGATAAATAGAGATCCGGATATATTAAAGAAATCAAATGCAGCACCATAAACGACCATTGACATAATTAAATAGCCCAAGCCAATACCTTCAGGTGCGCCAACTCCAAATAATCCAAATCGTAAAAACCAGGCAATCATACTCATAATCATAACGATTTTTATTCCAAATCGTTTTAAGAAAAATGGAATCGTCAAGATAAATAATGTTTCAGAAACTTGTGATAAGGCAATTAGGGTATTTGAATTTGTCACAGCAAAAGAATCCGGATAATCAGCAGTAAAACTTCTTAAAAATTCTGAAGCCCAAGCATTTGATATTTGTAATACAACGCCTAATAAAGTCGCAAAAACAAAAAATACAGCCATTTTATATTCTTTAAACAATACAAAAGCATCCAAGCCTAAACGTTGCGCAAAAGACTTTTTTTCTGATTTTGATAAAGGTACATTAGGTAATGTAAAAGAATAAACTCCCATAACTAACGAGATGATCATGGCAAAATAAAACTGCATGTTATTTTGTGCCCAACCTAAAGTCCCAACCGCTACTTCTGCTACGATAAAACCAATAGTTCCCCAAACACGTATTTTAGGAAACACCTTGATTACGTCAAATTTATTTTCTGTTAAAACACTATATGAAACGGTATTTGCTAAACCTAATGTGGGCATATAAACTGTTAAATAACCCAACATCATCCAAAAGAAGGTATCATAATCATTAGTTTGAGCTAAAAAAAACATAAAACCTGCTCCAATAATGTGCAATAAGCCTAATAGTTTTTGAGCATTCAAATATTTGTCAGCAATGATACCCACAATACCCGGCATGACCAATGATGCAATTCCTAGTGTTGTGAATATTTTACCGATTTGTATTCCTTCGAAGTGTAATTGTCCTCCTAAATAACCTCCGAGAGAGATTAGCCAGGCTCCAAATACAAAAAGTTCTAAGAAATTTAAAATTGTAAGGCGTAACTTAATATTCATATATTTTGATTTAATTCGCGGGGCGAAAGCCCAATTGGTTTAATACCCCGACCCTTTGGCTCGGTATGGCATGGCTTGCAAAGCAAACTCATTTTAATATTCCGATGGTTCTACCTCGGAGTAGTTTATTAATTACTTTTTATTCCGTTTATCCATTTCATCGCGTAAGCTTGCCGCTAATTCATAATCTTCGTTTTCTACAGCTTCGTCGAGTTGTTTTTGTAATTCTTTTAAAGAGAGTTTATCGTAGGGAGTTGTCAGATTTTCTAATTCAGTAAACATCTCTTCTATAAGTTCCTCTTCTTCGGGTTCTTCTAAAGGACTTGCCCCTAACAACTCATCAGCTTTCAATTCGATACCTGCTTTGTCTAAAATGTTTTCATAGGTATAAATAGGAGCATCAAAACGTACCGCTATAGCAATAGCATCTGAAGTTCTAGAATCAATAATTTCTTCTACTTTATCGCGTTCACAAATCAAACTTGAATAGAAAACACCATCGATTAGTTTATGAATGATAACTTGTTTAACCTTAATACTATATATTTCAGATAACGCAACAAAAAGATCATGCGTTAAAGGACGAGGAGGCGTAATATCACTCTCTAAAGCAATAGCAATAGATTGGGCTTCGAAAGCACCAATAACAATAGGTAAAGTTCGTTTTCCATCTACTTCATTTAGCACCAAAGCATAAGCACCTGTTCGGCTTTGACTATAAGATATTCCCTTTATGTTTAACTGAATTAAACTCATTATTTTATAAATGATTCTGTTATTTCGGTTCCGCTTGATGAACCATATCATTACTTCATTCCAAACTAATCTGTACCCCGAGCGGAGTCGAGGGGTACATTATCTCTGTCATTTCGGTTCCGCCTGTCAGCAGACAAAGGCAGGCTTGATGACCCGTATATTTACTTTGTATGTGACCAAACTGTATCCCGAGCGGAGTCTAGGAGTACAAAAAAACTGTCTGATTAAAGGAAAACTATTTATCCAACAATCAGACAGCCCTTTAGCGAGGCACAATTTATAAAAATTTACCCATTTTCTGCTTTAAATTCTTTTAATTTTTCAACCAGTTTAGGAACTATTTCAAAAGCATCACCGACAATTCCATATTCTGCAGCTTTAAAAAATGGTGCTTCTTCGTCCGTATTAATGACTACTTTTACTTTAGAAGAGTTGACACCTGCTAAATGTTGAATGGCTCCAGATATACCAATAGCGATATATAAATTTGTAGCAGCTTGTTTTCCGGTTTGACCAACGTGTTCTGTATGCGGTCTCCAACCTAAGTCAGAAACGGGTTTAGAACAAGCTTTTGCAGCTCCGAGCACTTCGGCTAAATCTTCAATCATTCCCCAATTATCTCCTGATTTTAAACCGCGTCCTCCTGCTACTATTATTTCGGCATCAGCAATGCTAACTTCGTCAGTTGCTTTATCTACCGATGTTCTTTTGATTTTTCCAACTCCCAAATCAGGCGAAAAGTCTTCGACATTACTTTGAACTGGACTTTCAAACAAACCAAATGAGTTTTTGGCGAGTCCGATAACTTTTTTAGAGGTTTTTATTTCAGTTTTACTAAAAGCTTTTGTTGAAAAAGCATTTCGTTTTACAACAAAAGGACTTGTTGAAAGAGGTAAAGCCACTACATTTGAAGTAAAACCTGCTTGTAATTTTGCGGCTACCAATGGAGCGACATACGCGCCATTAGAACTGGAGTCTATAATTACTACTTCTGCATTCTCTTGATTAGCTGCAGCAACGATAAAATCTGCCCAAATAGCGACATCTGATGTTTTTAAAGCATCTGAATTACCCATTAAGATTCTTTCTGCGCCGTGTTTGGCTAGCGGATCTGTATTTTCTGCAAAAGCACTAACTACAACTAGATTTGTATCTAATTGTTCGGCTAATTTTTTTCCGTATGAGGTTACTTCTAAAGCAACTTTTTTAAATTTTCCTTCCGATGATTCGGCAAAAACTAATATTGACATGTTCTACGTTTAAAGTTTAAGGTTCAATGTTTAAGGTTTGATATTCGATTAATCTAAAATCGTATATCGAATAAATCGTCAATTAAATTACTTTTGCTTCGTTGTGTAAAAGATCAATTAATTCATCGACATTATCTACCATTTTACAAGCGGATTTTACTGCTGGTTTTTCAAAGTTTTGTGCTTCTGTTGCAGCTTCAGCACTTATAGGTTCTGCCACGTTTAAAGGTTTTTTACGTGCCATCATGATTCCACGCATATTAGGAATACGTAACTCTTCTTCACGTACAATTCCTTTTTGTGATCCCACTACTAAAGGAAGTTCAGTTTCTAATACTTCTTTTCCTCCATCAATTTCTCTTGTGACTACTGCTTTATTCTCCGTAATTTCAATTCCGGTTACAGCATTTACAAAATTATAGTTGAGCAAAGTTGCGAGCATTCCCGGAACCATTCCTCCGTTATAGTCTATCGATTCTCTACCTGCAATAACAAGGTCATAATTACCATTTTTAACTACGGCAGCTAATTGTTGTGCGACAAAATAACCATCAGTAGCCTCGGCATTGATACGGATAGCATCATCTGCCCCAATTGCTAAAGCTTTGCGTAGCGTGGTCTCAACAGATTGATTTCCAACGCTGACAACTGTAAGACTTGCGCCTTGTTTTTCTTTAAACCACATGGCACGAGTTAAAGAATATTCATCGTGTGGATTGATAACAAATTGTACACCATTGGTGTCAAATTTAGTGTCATTATCAGTAAAATTAATCTTGGAAGTCGTATCAGGTACACTGCTAATACATACTAATATTTTCATATATTATAAATTTAATTTTATAAAGGTAATACCAAAATAAATTCGGCACAGGTTATATAGAACTTGCTTTTAATTATCCATTATATAAGATAATTTTACTCTGCTCATTTCATATAAAATATACTTTTAAATAAAGTGGAAACAAATATACAAAATTAAGTTCAAAATATACTATGCGCGCATAGTATATTTTACTCACAACGAAAAATTAACAAAATACAAAGCCCTAAGTTAGTGTATTCTGTGTGCTTTTTTAACGCAAGTTAAAAACTATTTTTGTACAATTATTTTCTTAACAGTTTTTACATTCCCATCTATAATACTTAACAAGTAAAATCCATTTTTTGCAGGACTAGGTAAGGATAAAGTCCCATTTTGAGGATGCAATTGATAACTAGCAATTAGTTTCCCGCTAATTGTATGAATTTTAAACAGCAAGTCTTTATTCGTACTTGCATCAAAATGCAAACGAATTGTTTCTTGAATCGGATTTCCAAGTAATGTTATGTTATTAGTTAGCCCATAATTTGGAGTACTTAAATAATGATTTTCAATTTCGTTGTTTAGAAAATCGACATATTCTTGGTTTAAGGTAAGATGAGGTTCGTTGTCAGTACCTCCAATATAATCATCAAAAGGGATTGTTTCTGTTCCATCAACACTATTGTACCAGTTTTGTTCATCGATAGCAGAACTACTTAAAGTAGGTATAAAACAAAACGCATCAATCAGTAGAGCATCTAAAATTTCTTGTTGTGCTGGTGTAGGGTTGGCCCCAAAAAAGTTTTCAAACAGAATAGTACCACCTGGTGCACTATCCAATCCTGCTGTATATGTAGGACTTTCAGCATACGCATAAAAGGCATCACCAACAGGAACTCCTACATAGGTGGGTTGTATGTAATCTATTTCATAGTTAGAAATACTTTCAGCAGGTGTAAAATGCAAAGAGATATCTGCACCGATATTGCTACCTAAATCTAGAGAAGTATTGAGAATCAATGCACCGGGACTTTCAACCATGGTGCTGTTCATACTTCCATTTACAATAGATAGATTTCTTGTTTGTGTAGGAAATCCTTGTGTATTCATGGTACTCACAAAAGTGTCTCTAAAATCATTTGGAATGGGTAATTGCTTGCTCAAATCTTGTAAAAAAGGCTCACCGCTTTGGAGATGCATGGCGTAATGATCAAGTAACATTTGCCTTGAAGCAGAAGTATTTAATTGCATATCACGCATAGCAATCATATCTGGATCACCACTTTGTACCGCCAAATAATTGATGGCATATTGAAAACTGATAGGAAAATTAGCACCAAGATGTGGTGAATCAAAAGAAATCCATAAACCGGATTGATGATCCATAGCATTTTGTTCCATATAAGTCAAAGCATATCGAGAGACTAATCCGCCCATACTGGGTCCTACGATTATCAACTCTTCACTACCAACCATTTCACTTTTAATAGTTTCAATCATATTTACGAGTATCAATCCGTTTCTTTCAATATAATCAGCACCACCATTTATCGTTTCACCATCACTAGACCTGACATAAGTTGGAAAATTAAGAATGACAATATCTACGCCGATGTCACGTAATTCTTCTATGTAATTTTGTGGAGGATTATTATAGACAAGAAAATCGCGTATAGCATTTATATTATTAGTGTCTTCGGGGTCAAAACCATCAACTAAAATGAGAGGTTTATCCAAAACACCATCAATATTGTCATAAAAAATTTGGTATTCGCCTTGTCCAAGATGCGCTACAGTTTCATCGTAACCTTGAAAAGTGGCATACGAGTCAATAGCAGTTAAAGGACCAATTTCACCAGGTGTTTGGGCATAACTTATTGTAGAAAATACAATGCTAAAAGAAAGAAGTAGATATAAAGATTTCATGTTAATACTATTTATGAATTGTGTTTTTAGGAGATTTTAGATTGCTAAGTTATACAAAAACCTAAGACATTAGAAAGTTACACTTAACTAAAAGTAAAACAGTTATAAAGTCTTAGGTTATTTTGCGTATTGCCTATCGCGTATTGCTTATCGCGTATAGCATATTGCCTATCGCGTATAGCATATTGCGTAACGCGAATTAAACTATCCCAAAAACGGATAACGATAATCAGTCGGAGGATTAAAAGTCTCCTTGATTGTTCTGGTATTTACCCAACGTAGTAAATTCCATACCGAACCAGCTTTATCATTGGTTCCAGAACCTCTGGCGCCACCAAAAGGTTGTTGCCCAACTACAGCTCCAGTTGGTTTGTCATTGATATAGAAATTTCCAGCTGCATCTACTAATTTTTTAGTTGCTACTTCTGCTGCATAACGGTCATTGCTATTTTGATGCGCTATTAACCAACGAAATGAGATAATCTTATGGTTTTATGATAATTATCTCAGAAATAATAATTACCTTTAACACCAGGTTTATTTTGTCAAATCACATTAAAAACTTCAAATAAATGTTGGAACTACTATATTGCTACAAAAATTCTCAAAACCAAAAAAAACTCTTAAAATTTCTAGTAATCTTTCTATTTATTAATTGCTCTTTTCTTACTGCTCAAACTTTACCCGTTGAACCAAGAAATCCAATTGATGAAGTGTGGAGAAAAGATATGAATATACCCGTTAGTGGAGAAATTAGAACAGGCCTTGTTTTCGACATAGAAAGTGATAACCCCATAAAAGACGTTT
>JAUVOS010000130.1 GCA_030599055.1 Lutibacter sp. | reverse complement strand
TTTCTTATCAACTCGAATGCCCATCGAAGAAATTTCAAAACCCGATTTTAAAATAGGATTCCATACAATAATATCGCCATTTATTCCATGATATCCCTCCTCATTTTTTGAAGTCCAATCATCATAATCTGGTGCTCTACCATCGTGAGGTTCTCCATTGCTAAGTTTCCCACCAATACCTATAATGAATACAGCGCCATATTTTTCGGATACTTTGTTTTCTCTTTCTTTCGGGGATAAGTCAGGATATTGAAGCAAGAGTTCTTCCGCCTGTATAAACGTAATTTTTTTTGGTAGAATTGTCTCAAATTTCGAGTGCTTTTTCTTTAGTTTCTTTTCAGTTGTTTTAATAGCTTGGTAAATCTTGCGAACTTCAGATTTTAGAAAAGTTTGATTTCTATTTGAGCTAGGGATTCTTTTTTCCCAATCCCATTGATCTACGAAAATGGAATGTATTGCACTATAATCTTCATCAGGACGAATGGCACGCATATCTGTAATAATTCCCTTTCCTTTTTTTATGCCAAGTTCTTGAAGTCTAAGACGTTTCCATTTTGCTAACGAATTTACGACTACTCCTTCTTGTTCTTGTAAAAATTTTACCGGAAAATCAACCGTTCTTTCTGTGCCATTTAGGTTGTCGTTAATTCCTGTCCCTTTAAGTACGGCTAGAGGAGCTGATACCTTCGTTAGTTTTAGTTGCTTTTGTAATTCTGATTCAAATACTTGTTTTACGAAACGAATTGTTTTTTCTGTTTTAAATATGTTTGTTTTCATAATAGTGTGGTTAAATAATTAATAAAAAAAACCTGCTCATAGGCAGGTTTAAATAGTTGTATTGTAAATGCCTACCGTGGTGGTGATTTATTATTATTATTATTATTATTGTTTATCTGTTCCATTTTATCTTGTGTTTAAATATTGTCGTCATTTTATTGATATACACCACAAAAAAAGCCTTCCGGATTATTGGAAGGCTTTTTTTATCTTTATACTATTCTTTTTGTCAGAACATATACCTTCCTTTTCCGAATAAATTAGTATTCGAATTATTAGAAAGTCTATTATTTGTGTTGTATGTCATATTACTTATTATGTGTATTTAAGATACAAACATAAGTGTTTTTTTTAAAATTGAACCTAAAATCCGAAAGAATTTAATTAGTGTTATCATTACCAGGGATATATCACTATAGTACATTGCTTATTGAAGTGCGAAAAATTTGTGTCAATTAGTGTCAATACTAATAAGGACTCATGGATTTAAGGTTGAACAATACTTTTAGAATGTTTTTATTCGTGAGACTCTAAAAAATTATTTTCAATTTTTTAGTTAGTCGAACTAATCCCGCTTTTTCAGCGGGATACTGGTTTAATACCTCGACCCTTCCTGTCACGACAAAGGCGTGATGGGTCTATTCCTTTTATTGGGTTCAGTCTCGATAGTTATCGGGATACCCTGAGGTTTAACACCCTTTATTATCTTCTATTTCCTTGTCCTCTTCCTTGACCATTGCCCATTCCTCTGCCTTCTTTTTGATGAGATTCTTGATGTGCATCAAACCATTCTGGTCTTTCCATATCATTATTATACACATAGTTGACAATTTTTGCAATATCTTCATCACTATAAGCCAAATAAGGCATGACTTCAAAGTGATCTAAAGTACCACGCATTAATAGGTTATCTTCTGAAGGGTTTTTTACCCAATTAGTCATGGTTTCAATAAAATCCTCTTTATCCATAGAAGCTCTGAGATACCTGTCTTTTACTTGAAAAAATGGTGGTGCTAACATGGTAGAATCTACTTTTCCGACATGATTATGACAAATCATACATTTTTGATTGAATAATTGAGCTCCAATACTGTCGGTTTCTTTTTTGGCTATTTCAATAGTTGACAATTTTATTGCATCTTTTTTCTTGCTATTTGTGTTACAACTAATTGTAAAGATTACAACTAATAGTGCTGGTGCTATCCAAGTCTTTATTTTATTCATCTTAGAAAATGTTTATATATGTTAAAATTGGTTTTTTTATTTGAGAAATTTTAATATCTATTACCACCCATTCCACGTCCTTTTCCCATACCACCTCCAGAGCCTCTACCAGATCCTTTGCTAGATCCTTTGCCTTTTTGTCTGCCCATTCCAGAGCTACTACCCATTCCACATTTTTCGTGTTTACCCTTCAGAATCTTTTTATATAATTTTGTTGAAATATACTTTGGGGTATAGGTAGCATCATAGGTTTCTAACAAACCAATAAATGCTCTCATATGATTTCTAGAACCACAAGTAAGATTTTCAAATATGCGAATAATACTAGGGTTATTCGTTTCTTTAGTAAATTTCATTAAATCATAAATATCAACATCTTCAATAGTTGCTCCAACTTTTAAGGCATCTACAATTGATTTGTCACCTTGTGCAATCAGGTCATAATACAATTGTTGTAATTCAATATTATTAAATATTCCTACTTCACTTGACGCCGGATCTTTTATCCCGTTTTGAGTCAAAACCGTTAATACTCTATCCATGTGCACTTGTTCTGCATTTGAGATGTTATTAAAAATAGGTAATTCGTATTTCTCATATAAGTAATCGTAAACATCTCGGGCTAATTTTTCTTCTTCGCGCATGTGCTTAAGAATCTTTATGTCGTTTTCATTTAATGATGTAGTAACTTGATTATTCATTGGGAATTGTTTTTGTGTAACACTAGCTTGTGTAGTAAAAGCTAAAAGTAAACTAATTGTTAGCATTAAAAATGATTTTTTCATGATTATATAATTTTAAAATTAATGATTTTTATTATTTATTGAAAATATGTTTGTTAATTAATACCACAAGATTCATGTCCTCCATTAATAATGATATTGTAAAGGACTTCAGTAATAAATTGTGGTGTATAAGTTTCTCCGCTATTTGTAAGTCGTGAGATAAATGCCCTCATATGATTTCTAGAGCCGCAAGTTAAGTTGTCAAATATACTAATAATCGCAGGATTCTCCGTGTCTTCGGCAAATTCTATTAAATCATAAATATCAACATCTTCAATTGTTGCACCTACTTTGAGTGCTTCGGTTAAAGAAATATTTCCTTGTATGATTAGGTCGTCGTACAAGTTCTGTAAAGTAGTATTTTCAAAAACACCATGTGTTTCAGAGGCAGGGTCTTCAATATCATAGAATTCAAGCAAGCACAAAATAGTATTCATGTGCATTTGCTCGCTTCGGGATATGTTATTAAATATATTTAACCCGTATATGTCATAGAGTTCAATATATACATCACGGGCTAATTTTTCTTCTTCGCGCATGTGCTTTAACAGATTGATTTCTGTTTCATTAATTGTTGCAGATGGATTGGTTAAAGAACAATTTTGATTTTCAGTTACCGGTAAGTCACCAGCTGAGTTAGTGCAAGATATTAATAAGACACTAATAATCAGCGCGATAAATGTTGCAAGCTTACTTCTAATTGTCATTGTCATTGTGTTTTAGTAGTTTATATACCACTTACTACGCAAGACATTACTTTTTCTTTCACTTTTTTTAAATTACTTATTTTTGTTATTTTCCAATTTATTTAATTTGTCTCTCAGCTGTTTATTAGATTCATTATTAAAGCCAATCCATGGTCTCATCTCTTTTGTCATAAACGAATAATCATTAATTTGAGTGCCTACTAATTTTATTTTTTCACCAAAAACTAATTCAATTTTGAATGGTATAAACACATCTTTATAGGTTATCTTCCAGTTTTTGTCAGCAAAGTCTTTTAAATAAAGCGTGTCGTTTACTACTTTTTGAATTGTACCTGCTAACATACCTTCTTTTGGGTTCATCCATATTTGTATTCTTTTTTCTTCTAAGCTTTTGTAGTTTTCAATAGAATTGGCAAAACTTTCTTCTAATTTCCCGGCTCCACCTCCTATAAAAAATAAAGTTCCTATTAAAATGCTGATAAAAGTACTTAACCCTAATAAACTTAATAATGAATGTTTATAGGATTTCTTTGAATTACGTAAACTAAAATAGGCAAAAAAACTAAAAATTAAGAGTATAACAATCCAAAAGAAAGGCAAAAAGACTAAAAGGCTTTCGATCTTTGAATGCTGTAAATGAGATAATAACTCAAAATCAGTTTGTTGAATACTAAATAAGATTACGGAGAATGCAATAGCACCTATTATGACAGAAAGTATAAAAACGAACCATAATCCAATGTTTTTTAATGTAAAATACCATTTTGGAATAGGGACGATATTTTCTTTATCAATCTGTTGTGTAATTTTATCAAAAGTATCCATATTGTGTATTTTTAATCAAAAAATGAAATATTTTTTGTTTTAGTTATTTTGTAAAAAGCTTTTTTTGCTCTGTTTAATCTTGTAGCAACAGTTCCTTCAGGGATTTTAAGTATGTCTGAAATTTCTTCGTAATTCTTGTTTTCAAAAAATCGTAAGATCAAAACGGCTTGATAGTTTATGGGGAGTTGGTAAATAATCTCTTGAATCTTTTTTGTTTGCTCATCTTTATTATCAACGCTGTTTTCAGTTATTGAATTAGAAAAATAGGTTTCATAACTTACATTATTAGATTTTCCAAATGATTGTAATTTTCGCCAATGTGAAATAGTTTGGTTGTGAACAATTCGATAAATCCAGCTTGTCAAGCTTATATCGGAATCATAATTATTTAAATTTTTCCAAATTTTGATAAATGATTCTTGTAGAATGTCAGATACCTCTTCCTCTTGTACATTTGAAATACGTTTTATGTAACGTTTTAATTGTTTTTCATACCGATGATATAAACAAAAATAATTATCAGAGTCTTGAATTGATCTCAAGACTAATTCTGAATCTTTTATTTGTTCACAAGGTATTTTCATTCAAGAAGTTCGATTTTGAAAAATTAGCAATAGGAAGCGATAAATGTATAGTTTTAATTCTATACAATTGCACCATTAATCATTTCTATTTTACGGTCTGCCATATTGGCAAGTTGTCTATTGTGTGTTACGATAACAAAAGTTTGTCCAAACATATCTCGCAATTTAAAAAACAATTGATGTAAATGTTTTGCGGAATCGGTGTCCAAATTACCACTGGGTTCATCAGCAAAAATTACTTGTGGTTTGTTGATAAGAGCTCTAGCTACAGCAACACGTTGTTGTTCTCCACCAGATAATTCGTTTGGTTTGTGGTGAATTCTGTCTTTTAGACCTAAAAACTCTAATAATTCAGTAGCATCTTTTTCAGTTTCTTTTTTATTTTTCTGAGCAATAAAAGCAGGAATACAGACATTTTCAAGAGCTGTGAATTCGGGTAATAACTGATGAAATTGAAAAATAAACCCAATATGTTGATTTCTAAACTTTGCTAATTTTTTAGATTTTAAATTGAGTACATCAGTTTGGTTTATCGAGATAGAAGTGCTTTTGTTTTCTGAGGGTTTGTCTAAAGTGCCTAAAATCTGTAATAAAGTTGTCTTTCCTGCACCTGATGGCCCGACAATAGCAACAATTTCTCCTCGTTGTATATTTAGAGACACACCTTTTAATACTTCTAAAGAACCGTAGAATTTATGTATTTTTTCTGCTTTAATCATCATATTGGATGCGAATGTAAGCAAAATATCAAATCCAAAATAATTATCATGGCATATTTATTGACATAAATCTAGTAATATTTTTTAAAATTTAAATTTATGAATAACAAATATACCCTACTACTATTAGGGGTTGTTTTTGACGCAATAGGAATGCTCTCTTTTGCATTACCCGGAATAGGGGAGTTTAGTGATATTGTTTGGGCACCTCTAGCGTCATTTTTAATTTATAAGATGTATAAAGGAACAGAAGGAAAGATTGGTGGTTTGGTTACATTTATCGATGAAATAATACCGGGTTTAGATGTAATACCTACTTTTACACTCATGTGGGTTTATACATTTTTAATCAAAAAAAAGGAATAACTAATTAAATGAATTCAAAGTTTCTATATAATTGTTTCGTAATAATAAGTCTTTTGTCTTTAAACAAGATAACAGCACAAGAGACACAAAAAGATAGTATAGCGATAGACACTTCGTTTGTCTATGGTGATTATATTATTTTTGAAGGTGATACTTTAGTGATTGAATTAAATGAAATCCATTTATTGAAAAGATTAAAATTTAAAAGTCACTATGACAGGCGCTACTATTATTGGTTTAGAAAAAAAGTACACAATGCCTATCCCTTTGCCAAGATGACTCAAGATAAGGTGTCGGTTATAAATGAACGACTAGATAAAATCAAGTCAAAACGGAAACGAAAACGATACACAAAGAGATTGCAAAAACATTTTGAAGAAGAATTTACGGAACAGTTAAAAAAGCTTACACGTACAGAGGGAAGAGTTTTGATTAAGCTAATTCATAGGCAAACGGGTGAAACCGCTTTCAATATGATTAAAGAGCTTCGAAGTGGTTGGAAAGCCTTCTGGTACCAAAAAATGGCAAAGATGTTTAAGCTGTCTATTAAGAGTGAATATCATCCCGAGACAGTTAAAGAGGATTATCTAATAGAAGATATTCTACAACGTGCTTTTAATAATTTGACATTAGAACGGCAAGAATCAAAACTTGAATTTGATTTCGAAGAGCTTTCTAAAAAAATGAAAAAGCATATTGAAATTGAACGATAAAAGTGATTCCAAGAAAAAGTAGAAATCAGAGATATTTTTAATTCAATAAGAAATCCATAGAATTGTTGATAACTTCATATCAACTCAATAAATAATTTGCGAATAATTAGTTATCTTTGTCGTCCTCTTAAAATGGGTGATATTACATTTAATGCAGTTAGCAAAAATTTATTTATTTTTTTATAACAAAGGCTTGCTAGTTAAAAATTATGTATTACATTTGCACCCGCTTTGAGAGAGAATATTAGAAGTTCATTGAAAGACATTGTTTAAGTACTGGGCGAATCATTTTTAAGTTGTGGTTTAGGAAAGTACTTATAAGATACAATTGACAGCGCAAACTTGAGTAAGGAAA
>JAUVOS010000226.1 GCA_030599055.1 Lutibacter sp. | reverse complement strand
TTTTGTCAATGGGTGGAGGCGAGTTCCAGAGCCTCCTGCTAGTATGATGCCTTTCATTTTTTTTTTGCTGTGCGCAATGGGCTTTGGGCTGTGCGCTGGTTTACTGTTGCTGCTGCTATTGCTTCTGTTGCTGCTGTTGCTTCTATTGCTTTTGTTGTTGCTTCAGATTATATATTTTTCTTATATCTCAATTCTCAATTCTCAATTCTTGACTCTTGTTTCTTAGCACTACCACCTTAAACTTGTCGAGATAGAGACTCCTTACTCAAACGGATGCTTCGCCAAGGGCTTTTTTGCAAAGGGATGATAGTCTCCTTTGGCTCCAACAGGATTGGTATTTCGTATGCTGTGCACAATTTCAATAGCTTGTCTAGGAGCTTCAATACCATAGCCTTTTCCACTTAAAATATCGGTATATGAAACGGTGTGCAAATCGGTGAATCCGCCGCTAAATTCCAATTCCTCTCCTTCGATTGTTAAAGAGCGATAGGTGCTTTGTCCTTTGGCTTTGATTTCGTCTGGTAATACATCAAAATTTATGGATAAGAACCAACGAACTCGAGCTTGTTTAAATTCTAAATAACCTGCCGAACGATCGTGCGTGTTGATATGAACGATATTTTGTTTTAAATCTCCGAATATCCAAGAAAGCATGTCAAAAAAATGAACACCAATGTTTGTCGCGACACCTCCTGATTTATTTAGATTCCCTTTCCACGAAGTATAATACCAATGACCTCTTGACGTGAGATATGTTAAATCTATATCATAGACTTTATCCTTTGGTCCGTTTTTAATCTTTTCTTTAAGAGCGATAATGCTCGGGTGCACTCTTAATTGCAGTATGTTGTATATTTTCTGTCCTGTTTCTTTTTCAATTCTAGCGAGTGCATCAATATTCCACGGATTTAGAACCAATGGTTTTTCACAAATAGCATCTGCTCCTTGACGCAAAGCAAAACGTATGTGTGCATCGTGTAAATAATTGGGTGTACAGATGCTAACATAGTCAACCGGAATATTTTTTTCAAATTTTAATTTTGAAATATGACGATCAAAACGTTCAAATTCCGTAAAGAAATCGGCGTTCGGAAAATAGCTGTCAATAATACCTACACTGTCATTTTTGTCAAGTGCAGCAATTAAATTATTGTTCGTTTCCTTGATGGCTTTCATGTGCCGTGGTGCAATATATCCAGCAGCTCCGATAAGGGCAAAGTTTTTCATGGTTGTAATCGTTTGTAAAAAGGCAAATTTAGTAAATATTAATGTATGTAATACTGTCCCGATAGCTATCGGGACAGGAAGACGCTGTTTCAGTTTGTGTTTGCTAAAAACCCAAGGGTCAAAACTTGGTAATAGCTACACAACGAAGCTCCTCATAAACACTAATTATTTCATCTGCTTTTCCCTTTCTGATACGAATGTCGTATTTGCATTTATATTCTAACTCTTGTGCAGTAATGTTTATATCATATTTTTTGATAACGCGTTGCACTTTGTTCATATCTCTATATTCAAAAACCAGTTGGTAGTGCTTGTCAATCGTTCGGGTCACAATTTTGGAGGATTCCAAAGCGAGTTGTGCCGTAGTTTTATAAGCTCTAACCAAGCCGCCGACGCCTAATTTTACACCGCCAAAATAGCGAACAACAACGACTAACACATTGGTTAGCTCTTTGGATTGTATTTGACCGTAGACAGGTTGTCCGGCGCTATTACTAGGCTCACCATCATCATTGACTCGAAAACTAATGGTCTCGGTGCCCAATTGCCAAGCATAGCACCAATGTCTGGCTTTGTGGTGCTTTTTTTTGATTTTTTCGATACTTTCCGTAATTTCTTTTTCTGTTAAAACAGGAATAGCAAAACCATAAAATTTACTTCCTTTTTCTTTATAAAGAGAAGCCTCAGAAGCTTGTGTTATGGTTTTGTAGGTGTCTTTCATGTTGTGGGTTTTGGGTTTTGGGCTTTGGGCTTTAGGCATTTGGCTTTGAGCTTTTGGCTTTGAGCTATGAGCTTTAGGCTTTGGGCTTTGGGCTTTCAACTTTTCCTTTTTCCTTTTTCCTTTTTCCCTTTTCCTTTTTCCCTTTTCACCTTTCACCTTTCCCCTTTCACCTTTTCCCCTTTCACCCTTAAACCCTTCACCCTATAATAAAATAGAGTACTTACTATTAAACTACAATAATAATGGTATTTTTGAAAACTATAGATGCAAAGATACTTTTTAAATAATGTCTGCGAAAATTGAAATACGACTTATTAGGCATAAAGATAATAATAGCATTGCTACGATTATTCAAACCACTTTGATGGAATTTGATGGAAATAAATCCGGAACTGCTTTTCATGATAAAAGTACCACGGATATGTATGCAGCTTATCAAGGTGAAAAGGAAGTGTATTTTGTTGCATTGCTCAATGATGAACTCATTGGAGGTTGTGGTATAAAAAAATTAGATGCAGGAAATCCGGAAATATGTGAACTCCAGAAAATGTACATTTTACCCAAAGCTCGGGGAATGAAAATTGGTAAAATATTATTAGATAAATGTATTGATTTTGCAAGAAAATCGGATTATAAGCAATGCTATTTGGAAACCTTTCCACATATGTATGCTGCTATTGAATTATATAAAAGAAATAATTTTTGTACGCTTTATAAAACGCTTGGAAATACAGGGCATACTGCCTGCGATGTTTGGATGCTAAAAGACTTAAATATTTAAGATGATGACACTAAAAGCATTAAGGGTTTTGTTTAAGGATAAGCTATCGGCGATTTATCCACCTTCGGAAATAGAAAGTATTTTTCAGATACTGGCGAAATACAAATTGGAATTTGATGGTGCTACTTTAATTTTGGAAGGAAAAAAAGAAGTAAATGCATCTGATTTAGATTTTTTTCAAAAGAGCTTAGAACGACTTCAAAAAAACGAACCGATTCAGTATATAATTGGTGAATCTTATTTTTATGAGTTACTCTTTAAAGTAAATTCCAGTGTACTTATTCCACGTCCCGAAACAGAGGAGTTAGTTCAGTGGATTATCACTGATGTAAAAGATCATTTTTTAAATAAAAAAATTCAAATTTTAGATATCGGAACCGGTAGTGGCTGTATTGCCATAAGTTTAGCAAAAAACCTACCCAATGCAGAAGTTTGGGCATTGGATATTTCAGACGAAGCTTTAGATATCGCTAAAGAGAATGCTGTTATCAATAAAGTATCCATCCATTTTTTACAAGCAGATATTTTACAACTTAAGAAATTGCCCCAAACCTATGATATAATTGTTAGCAATCCGCCGTATATACGCCAAGCGGAAAAGAAACAAATGCACCATAATGTATTGGAATTCGAACCCGATAAAGCTTTATATGTGCAAGACGATAATCCCTTACTATTTTATAAAAAAATTACTGAATTGGCACTTAAATATTTGACTAAGAATGGAAGCTTGTATTTTGAAATCAACCAGTATTTGGGTGAAGAGACAGTTCAACTTCTTAAGAGCTTCGGGCTTGCAAAGAGAGAATTACGAAAGGATCTTTTGGGGAATGATCGTATGTTGAGAGGGGGGAGTCTTTAGTTTTTAGTCTTTAGTCTTTAGTCTCTAGTCTCTAGTCTCTAGTCTCTAGTCTTTGTTTGTTCTTTATATTGAGAACT
>JAUVOS010000258.1 GCA_030599055.1 Lutibacter sp. | reverse complement strand
CACGATTTTTGCGTTGCACCGCCATTTGCTTGTCAATTTTTGCCAAACGTTTTCGGAGTAAAGAAATTTTATCACGTACGATACGTCTATCCGTTTCAATTTCAGTTTCTCCTGGACCACGCAAACCAATACCTCCTTTTTGGCGACTAAGGTGTGTCCACATCCGTGTTAAGCGAGGTAGTAAGTATTGATATTGTGCTAATTCAACCTGTGTTACTGCATAACTAGTTTGAGCGCGTTGAGCAAAAATATCTAAGATTAAGTTGGTTCGGTCTAGAATTTTACAATCTAAAATACGTTCGATATTACGTAATTGACCTGGTGACAATTCATCATCAAATATAACGGTGCTAATTTTATGAGCATCAATATATTCTTTAACTTCATCTAATTTTCCAATACCTAAATAAGTTTTGGGATTTGGATACTCTAATCTTTGTGTAAAACGTTTAACACTTTTCCCACCGGCAGTTAGCGTCAGAAAATCTAATTCATCTAAGTATTCTTTTAGTTTTTCCTCGTTTTGATGCTGTGTTATAACACCAACTAAAACTGCTTTTTCTATTTCTTTTATCGTGTAATCAATCATAAATGCAAAGGTAACTATTTTGTACCGGAATAGAATAAGTCAATAAATCTGTTTACTTCAAAATGGTAACTACTCAGCCATGTTTATCTCACGCAAGGACGCAAAGAAATACGCAATGCATTTTCTTTTTTTAGAAAATAGTATCAAGAATACGCAAAGATATATGCAAAGCATTCATAAAACTTTGTATTCTTGCCTGCCTTTAGGTTTGTAAAAAAACAAGAGTAAGAAACCCTGCTTAGCTTTGCGTGAAATACATTTTTAAAAACCCTTACTGGTGAATAGTTACTCAAAATGTTTACTTTTACACACTAAAATAAACAAAAAGTATGTTTTCATTCTTTAAAGAAATTGGGAAGAGGGATAATGTGGTAAGTGTGGCATTTTACAATTTGGATAATTTCTTTGATATTTTTGATGATCCGGACACGTTTGATGATGATTATACCCCAACAGGTGATAAAAAATGGACCTATAAACGCTATAAAAACAAATCAAAAAAAATAGGACAAGTAATTTCAAAAATTGGTATTGAATATGCACCAACTCCTCCTGTTTTAATTGGTTTGGCTGAACTAGAAAATAAAGCGGTGATTAATGATTTGATTAAATCAAAGCATTTAAAAGAGTTTAGTTATGATTATGTTCATTACGATTCGCCGGACGATAGAGGAATAGATGTGGGTTTGCTATTTCTTAAAAAGCATTTTGAACTCCTAGATTCTAAAATTTATCCTTTGATACTTATTGAAGAAGATGGGAGAAGAGATTATACGCGTGACATTCTTTTAGTCAAGGGAAATTTAAAAGGTGATTTGGTTTATATTCTTGTAAATCACTGGCCATCTAGACGTGAAGGTCAGGAAAAATCAGATTTTAAAAGGATGGCTGCAGCAGAAAGAGTTCTCGAAATTGTCGAAGAAATTAAAATCGAAACAACGAATCCTAAAATCATCATTATGGGTGATTTTAACGATGGTTATAATACTGCCAGCATAAAACATTTGGTGAAAGACCAATTCTACAACCCGATGGAACGTTTAAAAACTAAGGGTGATGGTAGTTCTACCTATAATGATGAATGGTATTTATTTGATCAAATAATTTTCTCAAACAATTTTTTAGAGGAACAGACAAGTGGGTTTCGATTTAAATATGCCGATGTGTATGATCCAAAATTTATAAGAACTTGGAGAGGAAAACGCAAGAACAAACCCCATAGAACCTTTGTTGGAGGTTGGTATCAAGCCGGTTATAGCGATCATTTCCCAGTTTATGCTTATTTAGAACAAAGCACTTCACAAAACGACTGAGGTTATTAACATGACGATAATTAACCGAAATAGAGCTATGTTGTAATTGGCTATGAGTAAAAGTCTTATGTCTTTTCGTCTTATGTCCGTCGGGTTAATAATTTAAAATTAAGCCTCATTCTTATTTGGCTTTTCTTCGGGCTCATTATCGTCATCTCCTTTAATGAGATTTGGAAAAAGCATGGGTGCTAGTTTTCGAACAGGTTCATACAAAATTGATTGTTCTTTTTCGCTTTCATCTACAAACGGTATCGTGTTATTGAACTTATCAAACACCATCAAGACAACACTGAGAATTAAAGCAAGTTTTAAGGATCCAAAAACACCACCAAGTGCTTTATTGATCCATCCTAAATAAGCGAAATCAGCGATTTTTGTAAAAAGTTTTCCCAAAAGAGAAATAGCCAATACAATTATTGCAAAAGTAAGCACAAAAGAAACCAATGTAATATATTGTTCTTCCCAACTAACTTTTTCTTTTAGAAAATCTCCTACAAAGTAAGAGAAATGAATAGCACCATAAACACCGGCAACAAGAGCAACCAAAGAAGCAACTTCAACGAACAGACCCTTCATAAGACCTCGGATAAAACCAAAAACTAAAATTGCAGCTATAATAATATCAAATATTCCCATTTTTTAAACTTTTTAATTTGGATTGGATAAAAATACTAAATTTGCTTTAAAAACAAATACTAAATGACCAAAGAAGAAAAAATACAACAACAATGGAATAAAATTGTAGCTGAATTGTCTGAAAAATTTGCTGACGGCGATACTTTGAATATAGATTCTATCCTTTAT
>JAUVOS010000239.1 GCA_030599055.1 Lutibacter sp. | reverse complement strand
TTTTAATATTATTACTTTTTTTTTAATGTATATTTGCTTTGTGCTATCCGCTTTGCGGATTTAGTTCAACAAAAAATATAGCATAAGAGTAAATCGTTTTATGACTTTTCATGTTAAAACCTAACAGGTTTCAAAAACCTGTTAGGTCTAAAATGAACTTCGAGCTACCAACTGTGGAGTGATGATGCGATTTTCCCTTTTCATTCATATCTTTGCTCCTATGCAAACACAATTTATCCTTTACGTAAAAAGCCAACAGAAAAGCATGGAATTCTACAGTAAGTTGTTAGACAAAGAACCCGTATTGTTTGTAAAAGGCATGACTGAGTTTTTATTAAATGATAAAACTAAGCTGGGTTTAATGCCAAATAAGGGAATTGCGAAATTATTCCCAAAAGAAATAAAACATCCTGATTTAGGAACTATGATTCCACGATGTGAATTCTATTTAAATGTTTTGGATGTGGATTTCTATTATCAAAAAGCGATTGAATTAGGAGCAAAAGCAATTAATTCCCCAAAGGAACGAGATTGGGGTGATTATGTGGGTTATGTCATGGATTTTGATGGTCATATTATTGCTTTCAATCAAAAGGAATTCACCTAGGCTCTGCCCTTGGGGTTTCCGATTAAACCGCTCCTTTGGAGAGGTCAAAACTTTTTTTTGAGAAGTTTTGGAAGCGACAAAAAACATAACAATTATATAATGTACAGACGTTGCATGCAACGTCTCTAAACAATATTTATGCTAGGACTTTTATCAGACACCAATCCCAAATGGGTAGCAATCGTAGAAGCAAATCTGAGCACTTTTTTATCAGATCATCTATACGCAGAACAAAAAGCAACTTCAAATGGTTTTTCCTTTGTGATACAATATCCTGAAAAAACCGAATTGATCAAGGAAATGGGAGCTTACGCTCTCGAAGAAAGTGAGCATTTTAAACGAATATTAGATTATATGCTACAAAAAGGAATTGTTTTGCAAAAAGACAAAAAAAATGAATACGTAAACTATTTGCGAAAATTTTTTCCAAAAACGAAAGATCGAAATGAAAATTTAATAAATAGATTGTTATTGGCTTCTCTTATTGAAGCACGTAGTTGTGAACGCTTTGCGTTGTTTGCCAAATTAACCATGAACGCTGAACTTAGCGAATTCTACCAAGACCTTATTAAAGATGAAGTAGGACATTATAAACTTTTTCAAAATTTAGCAAGAAAGTTTCAAGACGAAAACAGTGTTGTTGAAAAGTGGAATAAGCTACTGATTTATGAAGCAACCTATATGAAGCAAATGGGAATTTCTGCACTAGTTCACGGATAAAAAAAAACACTATTCAGATATTTCTAAATAGTGTTTTCCCTATAAAATAGAGGAATGTTTAGAGTTTACGTTCCAATTTTTTAAGTTTTTTATCGAGTTTATCAATCTTCGCTTGTTTTTTTTCGATGATTCTTTCTTTTTTAGCAATATCATTAGGAGATAGTTCGCCATCTTCAATTTTTCTATCTAACTTTAACTGCAATTTTGCAAGCTTAGATTCATCTTTAGCTATCTCATTTTTTTTAGTTAAAATCTTGTCTTTTAAGGCTTTCATCTTAGCCTCTTTTTTCGTAGCTTTTTTTACTTCTTTCTCTTTTTTTCTTACTTCTTTTTCTTTTCTTTTTCGCTCTTTTTTAGCTTTTTTAAGGTCTTTCTCAATTTTTCCAGTTTCTTTTTTTACCTTATTTACTTCTTTTTCATTCTTTTTTATTGCGCTCTTAACTTCTTTAGAATCTTTCGTTAATTGTTTTTGCTTTTTTAACTCTTTCTTCTTAAGGTCAGAATCTTTGTTTGCAATTGCTTTATCAGATTCCTTTACGGAAACAACTGATTTTAAGGACTGATCCTTAGATTTCGCTAATTTCTCAGCAGCTCTTTTTTCTCTATACTTTTTCATTCGCTCTTCACGAGCTTGTTGCATTACGGGATCTGGAATAACGTTTGCTTTTATGGTGACGAAATTGCTCCCCTTTGCATTACTTAAAATTGTAACCCTTTTACTTTGTTTTTTGGGTTTATTTCTTGTATTAAATTTTACAGAAAACTGACTTTTCTCTCCTGGTTGAATGGGCGTTTTTTTCCAATCTTTTGGCACTGTACAGCCACAAGTCGATTTAATCCTTGTTATGACTAAAGGTATATTTCCGGTATTTGTGAATTTAAAGGTTGTTTCTACTACATCGCCTTCATTTACGGTTCCATAATCGTGTACACTTCTTTCAAAGCTAATAACCGGTGCGTTTTCAAGACTTACTTTTTTATCATCTTGTGCGTTTAAGTTGACAGCCAAAACACTAATGACTAATGTCAATACAATTCTAATTATTTTCATTTTAAATTATTTATAAATTAATACCTGCATTCTAAGACAATTTTTGTGCCAAGAAGTACATATTCGAATGCAAAATTAAGTAAATAACTTAAACTTAAAGAAATAATCTAAGAAAACTATTTCACATACTAAAAAAGCAATTGTATCTTTGCGAAAAATTCCAAGGATGACTCTTTATAATCAAGATACAATAATTGCTTTAGCCACTCCGCAAGGTGTTGGTGCTATAGCGATAATTCGGTTATCTGGTCCGGAAGCCATTAAAATTACGAACAAACTATTTCACGCTAAAAAAACTTCAAAGAATTTAAATGAAGTTGTATCGCACACTATTCACTTAGGCCACTTAAAAGAAGGTGAGAATATATTAGATGAAGTCTTAGTATCTATATTTAAAAATCCAAACTCCTATACAGGAGAAGATGTTGTAGAAATTAGTTGCCACGGCTCTATTTATATACAACAGGCTATTGTTCAATTGTTTATTAAGAATGGAGTTCGTCATGCAGATGCCGGTGAATTTACACTACGTGCTTTTCTTAATGGAAAAATGGATTTAAGCCAAACAGAAGCCGTTGCTGATTTAATAGACTCACAAAGCAAAGCGGCTAAAGACATTGCTATCAAACAATTACGCGGTGGATTTTCAAGTGATTTAAAACAACTAAGAGAAAAACTGATACATTTTGCTTCCTTAATTGAATTAGAGCTCGATTTTTCAGAAGAAGATGTCAAATTTGCAGACCGTGCAGCTCTTATTGAATTGGTTGATGAGTCACTTACTTATATCAATGATTTAATCGAGTCTTTTAAATTAGGAAATGCCAT
>JAUVOS010000249.1 GCA_030599055.1 Lutibacter sp. | reverse complement strand
AGAAATTCACGCGATCATCACGAATATCGGTATAATCGGCTTGATTTCCACTACTTCCATATTCGGTAAAACTCGTATTGACAATTTCCCAACCACTTGGAAAAATCTCTGTTAAAGCAATATTTTCAATATAGTTTCCAGAAGTATTCCTCACGATAACTTTAGCGGTAAAGTCAGTTCCTTGTGACAATTTGCTTACGTCTAAGGTATTGTTATTCCCATCTGTGTAAACTACACTGATATTCAAATTTCGTTGCACAGCTAGCTCACTACCCAAAGGTAGTTTTCCAGAATTTAAAACTCGTACAAACACAACATTGTCCAAATTATTGATAATATTCACTGTGTTTGTTCCTTCTTTGATATCTAAACTACGTTGCGAAACAGATTTTGGTGTTTTAACTTTGTCTTGTGTTCCGTTAATTGTATAGGAAATATCCAAAGATTTTCCACCACCTTTTTCAACCATTTTTGCCATTGCTAATAAAGATATAGCTGTAGTTTGCGTACTCAACAAAGATTTTGAGGACAATCGTTTTGCAATTGTTTTTGCCAAACTCACATATTCTTTATCATCTAATAATAACAGCGTTTCCATTGCCATAGCTCTATTACGATTGATATTGCCATACGTGTAATAATCATATACATTCGGTTTAAAATCAATATTGGCTGTATTGGCAATCTTTCGCGCAGCGCCTTTTTGTCCGGCAAGCGCGTAGGCTGCAGCTAAACGCCATTTTCCATCGTTTGAAAGCTCTTTGAATTCGCGTAAGCGATTCATTGCAGCTAAATCAGCATGTCCTGCCAATGCTAAAGTATAAAGGCGATAGGCTTGTGCCAAATCCGTGTTATAACGTCTGTAAGTTGGACGCCAACTTCGAGCCGCTTGTTTTTGATAGCGCAGCCAGTTCGTTATAAAAATCAAGGGCAATACATATCCTTTTTTCTCGGCTTCAATCATAAAATGACCCGCATAGCTAGTTCCCCAATCGTTTGCAGAATGTTCTCCGCGCCAATAACCCAATCCTCCGTCTGTATTTTGGAATAACCCAATACTTTTGATGCCTTCTTTGATATTTTCTTGTATTTCTTGTTTACGTTGTGCACTTAAATCAAATATAGCTGCTAAATACAATTGTGGGAAAACACCAGAAGTCGTCTGTTCGACACAACCGTGTGGATATCGTATTAAATACTGCATACGTCTGTTAAAATCCATTGGAGGAAGCGTGGAAAATTCAATTTCAGCTAAATTACTACCTACTATGCCAAAAGTTTCAAAACTGAGTTCTTGTGAAGCATTGGCTTGTAACTCAATATCGATAAATTTGCTTGTTATTGGATTTGGGTTAACCACATCAATTTCTACTTTATACGTTGCTTTTTCACCATTTCCGGTTGCTATAATTTCGATGGTATTAATGCCTTTTGCGCGGCTGACATCTAAATTGAAATACGCCATTTGTTCATCGGGTTTTGCAAAATGTAAATTTTGAGTAGTTGCTCCAATTACAGAAATAGCTTTACTCGTTTTTACCTGTAATTTGACATCTTTTACTTTGTTTTCCATGGCAAAAACGGTAATAGGTAAACTTACTAGTTCACCAGGGCTCAACTTTCTTGGTAAAGAAGCAAGTACCATAAGAGGTTTGCGAACAGGAGTTGTTTTGTCTGTGCTACCATATGCATTTGTAGCATTATCACCGGCGATAAGCATGGTTCTAACGGATCCCACATAATTTGGCATGTTAATTTTATGCTTCGCTGTTTTCCCTTTTTTAAGTTGGAATGGACCTAAATAAGTGACTACAGGTTTAAAACGATTGGCTTTTTTTCCTTTTTTAGATAGTGCTTCTTCGTCACCTCCGATAGAAAATACTTGATCGATTGCACCACCATAAGCACCGATTACATCGTCAAAAATATCCCAAGTTGTAACACCTAAGGCTTGACGTTTGTTAAACTCATTCCAAATATTTGGTGTTTTAAAACGGGTAATATCTAACAAACCTTCGTCCACAACTGCTAAGGTATAGGTCATGGGTTTTCCTTTTTTCTCCGAGACATTTACTGTAAATGATTCTTCAGGTTTTAAAACTTCAGGCATATTTAATTGTGGTTCTAATCGAGTTGTAGGATCTTCTACCAATATTGGAACAACACCGTACAGACGTAAGGGTAAATCATTTGCCGTAGCTGCATGTGGTTGTAAAAGAGAAATATTTATAAAAATATTAGGCGCCATATTAGCAGTGATTGGAAGGGAAACTTGGGTTTCTCCTTTTTGGGTTTTTACCCATCGTTGTTCAATAACTTCACTTCCACTTTCCATACTGATCAGAGCTCTACCATCTGTTCCGGAAGGAAAAGTTAGATGTGCCGTTTCCCCTACGTCATATTTTTCTTTGTCTGTTGAAAAGAGCAACATATTGGCAGATTGATTATCACTTCCTGCCGGGCTGCGCCACCAATTTCTATAAAAATAAGTGGTTGTCCCTGTAGCATGTCCACTTTTGGGGTCGTAAATTCGGATAAGATAACGTCCACCTTTTCTTTCGGGAATATTTAATGTAAAAGTGGCTTTCCCTTGAGTGTCTGTGTTGATGGTTTTATCATATACTTTTTCGTGATATTTACTACTTACATAGCTCGCTAAATTGTCGTAGGACGAACTCCACCACCAACGCCAGTTAATTTTATAGACCTTTAATTGCAAATCATTCCTTTTAATCGGATTTCCTTTATCACTGACTGTTATAATATCAAAAGTGGTGTTTTCATCGGTATAATACGAACTGTATTTATGAGGTTCGGGCATTTGTAAACCCACATAAGAACTATAAGGGGCTACATTTTTACTGAATACATCCATAGAAAAATCGCCACCTTTTTCAAATGCACGCGTAAAGAAAGTAGCTTTTAGCATACTGGGAGCAGATTTTGTATTTGGGAATTTTTTATTGATTTTAGCAAATCCTTCAGAATTT
>JAUVOS010000079.1 GCA_030599055.1 Lutibacter sp. | reverse complement strand
TCTAAGAATTCTCTTGCTAATTTGGGAGCAATACTCTCATCTCCATCATAAAATTTAGCATCTGCAATATCGTGTAATAGAGCTCCTAAGGATACAACAAAAGGATCTACATTTTCTGTTTTAGAAATGAATATTGCAGTTTTATAAACTCTTTCAATATGAAACCAATCATGACCACCTTCGGCATCTTTTAATGTTTTTTTTACAAAAAGAATGGTGTTTGTAATTACTTGTTTTTTATTCATAAAGCTAAAATACAAAAAGTGAGGTTTAAATAATAACAAATTGTTTTTATACATTTGCGCCTTACTAATGCAATAATTCATCAACCCCTAACAGATTAACAAAAAAGATGGCAAATTTTTCAAAGTGGATAGGAGCAACCTTAGGATGGTCTTTTGGCGGACCCATAGGAGCAGCTATTGGTTTTATTTTAGGGACTGTTGTCGATGGTGTTAAATTTGAACAAATTAAAATTGACCCCTATCAAAGAGGGAGAAAACCTCAAACACAGTCTGGTGATTTTGAAGTTTCTCTTCTAATTCTTGCCGCAATTGTTATGAAAGCTGATGGAAAAGTTGATGAACGAGAAAAAGAATTTGTACGCAGACAATTTATATCAATGTACGGAGAAAGACGTGCCAATAATGCCTTTAAATTATTTAAAGAAATTATTCGTAAAAACAATATTTCCACACGTCAAATTTCTTTGCAGATTCGACGTTTTATGGACCATCCGTCTCGATTACAATTAGTACATTTTTTATTCAATATTGCAAAATCAGATGGATTCGTCAATGATCTAGAAGAGAATAAAATTCGCCAAATAGCTAGTTATTTAGGGATAAGTTCACGTGATTACAGTTCTATTAAAGCCATGTTTTATGATAGCAGTGATGCGAATTATAAAATATTGGAGATTTCAAAAAACGCAACAGATCAAGAGCTAAAGAAAGCCTACCGAAAAATGGCAAAAAAATACCATCCGGATAAAGTTCGTCATCTCGGACAAGAACACCAAAAAGGCGCTGAAGAGAAGTTTAAACGCATTCAAAAAGCCTATGAAGCGATTCAGGCGGAAAGGGGATTGTAGTTGGTTTTTAGTCTCTAGTCTCTAGTCTTTAGTCTCTAGTCTTTAGTACAAGTCTTTAGTATTCAGTAATCAATTGAACAGCAAACTACCGACTACCAACTACCAACTAATTATACCCAAACCGTTTCAACTGTTTCCCATCGTTTCGCCAATTCTTATTGACTTTGACATACAATTCTAAAAAGACTTTTTTCTTAAAGAATTTTTCTAAATCTTTTCGCGCTTCCGTACCGACTCGTTTTAGTGCTTTACCTTTATGACCGATAAGAATCCCTTTTTGAGTCTCGCGTTCTACCATAATGATAGAACGGATTTTTATCAATTTTTCTCCATCATAAAACTCTTCGGTATCTACTTCAACAGAATAAGGAATTTCCTTTTTATAATGCATTAAAATCTTTTCACGGATTTTTTCATTGACAAAAAAACGTTCGGTTTTATCAGTGAGTTGGTCTTTTGGATAAAAAGGAGGTGACTCAGGTAGGAGTTCTATAATTCTATCAAAAATAGTTTGGAGATTAAAATTTTCTAAAGCAGAAATTGGAAAGATCTCAGCTAGAGGAAGCTTTTCTTTCCAATAAGCAACTTGCTTTAATACAAAGTCTTGATCTGATTTATCAATTTTATTTAACAAAAGTAACACCGGAATTTTTGATTGGTTAATTTTATTAAAAAAAGCCTCATTTTTTAATCCTTTTTCACCAATTTCCACCATATAAATTAGAATATCGGCATCCTCAAAAGCAGATTTAACAAAGTTCATCATCGATTCTTGCAGTTCGTAAGCAGGTTTGATTATTCCTGGTGTATCAGAAAAGATTATCTGATAATCATCCGAATTTACAATACCCAAAATACGATGTCTAGTTGTTTGTGCTTTATTGGTAATAATTGAAATATGTTCACCGACTAACGCATTCATCAAGGTAGATTTTCCTACGTTTGGGTTTCCAATGATATTTACAAATCCGGCTTTGTGCATGCTAGTAATTATTAAATCACAAAAATACGATTATATTATATGTTTATCTTCCCAAACAAATCCCAAAGTACAATTCCCACGCTTACAGATATATTAAACGAGTGTTTGGTACCATATTGAGGTATTTCAACACAGTAATCAGAAGCAGAAACGACAGCTTGTTGCACGCCTTTGACCTCATTTCCAAAAATAACGGCATATTTTTGTTCTTTTTTAAGCATAAAATCGTTAAGAGATATACTATCATCTGCTTGTTCGATACTCACTATTTTTACACCATCTTTTTGCAAATTTTCTAAGAGATTTAAAGTGTCATCAGCATATTCCCAATCTACCGAATCGGTTGCACCCAATGCTGTTTTATGAATATCTTTATGTGGTGGCGTAGCAGTAATACCACAGAGATAAATCTTTTCTATCAGAAAAGCATCACTTGTACGAAACACAGAACCAATGTTGTTCAAGCTTCTTATATTATCTAAAATGACAAGTAATGGCGTTTTATCAGCGGCTTTGAAGTCAGCAATATTCTTACGTTCTAGTTCGTGATTTCGAAGTTTCTTCATTGTGTGGCAAAGATAAATGTTTTATTGGTCTCAATCGTTAGTAAAAACTACGCACTTTAGTGCAAGACTTTTAGTTTTTATAAATGTTATTTAGGAGTCTGAAGTTCAAAGTGTGAATAGATACTTCTAATTTCTAACTTCTAACTTCTAAATTCTTAATTGAATGCACTATATTTGCTTGATAACTATAAAATAAAAAAACAATGGACGTAATTAATGAAAACGGTAACACAAATGTGCCTCAAGAAAATAAAAAATTGGTAGCAGGAATCTTAGGAATTCTCCTCGGTGGTTTTGGTATTCATAAATTTATTTTAGGCTATACAAAAGAAGGAATTATTCAAATTATTATTACAATTTTTACATGCGGTTTAGGAAGCATAATTGGTTTGATTGAAGGAATTGTCTATCTTACTAAAACAGATGAAGAGTTTATACAAACCTATCAAGTAGGTAGAAAAGGTTGGTTCTAAATAGTTGCTTGAAAAGAAAGCTAAATAGAGGGAACTTGTAATATCTAATAAGGCTCTAATTTATAGTAGCGTAGATACTTTAAGAGAATATAAAATATAATAGATTGATTATAAATCATTTTCTAACCGCAATGAACGCAAAAGATATACGCAAAGGTCGCTAAGCATTGCGTACTTTGCGTAAAACCTAGCGCACCTTGCGGTTAAACTTCAAAAGTCTTAGAGTTTGAAATCATTCCTATTCTAAACTAGAGCCATTTGTGATTGTAATTCCTTAAAAATAAATGAAACATACATTTAAAAAAGGAGAAAGACTTAAAAGTCGAAAGCTTATTGAGCGACTATTTGTTGAAGGAAAAAGATTTAAATCATTTCCCATTCAGTTGGTGTATTTACAAACAGAACATGATTCTGATTATTTGATACAGACTGGTTTTTCAGTTCCAAAAAGACATTTTAAAAGAGCTGTTGATAGAAATAAAGTTAAACGTTTAATGCGTGAGGCCTTTCGTTTGCACAAACATTTACTTCCAAATCTTAAAGAGATTAGTTATACGAAAAAGCATGTTTTTATGTTTATATATATGACAGACATTATAGTGCCTTATAATGATGTCGAAAAACAGATATTAAAACTTTTGAAAAAAATCAAACAAAGTAGTTTTCAATAAAAAAATCAAACAAACACAGATGAAAAACACACTATTCTTACTGAGTTTATTAGTTATCCTTTTGAGTTGTAATGGAGGCAGTGATTACAAATTATCTAAAACAGGAGAGGCCTCGCCTGATTATGATATGGAAGAGATGGTTTTTGAAACGACAAAAGAAAAATCTACAAGTAATGCTGAAGAGCCTTTTCAAGAACAAAAAATTATTAAAACAGGCTTTTTCACTTTTGAAGCAGCATCGGTAGATGAATCCTATAAAAAAATAAATTCTTGGGTAAAAGCTCATAAAGGATTCATTCAAAATGACAGAACCAATAAGGACTACGACCGTATTCACAGAAGTTTGTTAATTCGGATTCCTTCTAATAGTTTCCAGCCACTTGTTGATAGTATTTATAATTCTGTAAAATCACTAGATCGTAAAGAGGTTATTTTAAAAGATGTAACCGAAGAATTTGTTGATATTGAGGCGCGTTTAAAAGCCAAACGTAAATTAGAAGAACGATATTTACAATTATTAGCAAAAGCTAATACTGTAAAAGATATGCTTGAGATTGAACGGCAAATAGCGCAAATCAGAGAAGAGATTGAAGCCAAGCAAGGACGCCTAAAATACTTACAAAACAAAGTGTCAATGAGTACTATTCATCTTGATTTTTACGAAATGACTGAAGCTCCAAAATCTCCATCAAAAACCTATGGAAGTAGATTATGGCGCGCTGTAAAAGGAGGTTTTGAAGGTATTGGTAATTTTTTCATAGGGCTGGTTTACGTATGGCCTTTCCTTTTAATAGGAGTATTGGTAGGTTTATTTATTAGGAATAGAATCAGAAAACGCATATCCAAATAAAAACAGAATGAGCAAAATTAAGAAACAAATAGGAATTGCTCTTTTGAGTATTTTCATCATCGGCTCTATAGCCTTTAAGTCTGATTTTTTTGAAATAGCCAAACAATTAGAGATTTATACGACCTTGTTTAAGGAACTTGACATGTATTATATCGACGAGATTAACCCCGCTGAACTCAACGAAATTGCCATGAAAAGTATGTTAAAGAGTTTAGATCCATACACTAATTTCTATGATGAACAAGGCATGGAAGATGTGCAGATAAAACGTTCAGGCGAATACGGAGGAATTGGTGCATATACACGTTTTAAAGACAAACGATTGTATATCTTAGAGCCTTATAAAGATGCTCCGGCTACAAAGGCAGGTGTCAAAGCAGGTGATGAAATTTTGCAGATTGATGACGTTTTAATTAAAGATTTTGAAGGAGAAAGTGTAGAACGTTTGTTAAGGGGTACACCAGACACTAGTGTAGAATTAAAAATACTACGTCAAGGAAAAAACAAGAGTTTTACAGTAAAACGTTCAAAAATTGAAATGAATCCAGTGCCATTTTACAGCATGGTCGATGATGAAGTGGGCTATATTTCTTTTGTAAAATTCAACAAAAAAGCGAGTAAAGAGGTTAAAAAAGCCATTGGAAAGTTAAAGGAAAAGGGAATGAAAAAATTGATTTTAGATGTACGAGGAAATCCCGGCGGATTGCTTAACCAGGCGGTTTCTATTACCAATATGTTTATTCCTAAAAACAAAGTGGTTGTTACGACTAAATCAAAAGTAAAAAAATGGAGTAATACTTTTAAAACACGAAGAGAACCTCTCGATTTAGAAATCCCCATTGTTGTATTAGTCAACGGAAGGTCAGCTTCTGCTTCAGAAATCGTTTCGGGTTCTTTGCAAGATTATGACCGAGCTGTTATAATGGGCGAACGTTCTTTTGGCAAAGGCCTAGTACAGCATTACCGAAAACTGACTTACGGAACACAAATGAAATTAACCATTTCTAAGTATTATACACCTAGCGGTCGCTGTATTCAAGAATTAGATTATACCAATAAAGATGAAGAAGGAGAAGTGCCAAAGTTTTCTGATGGTAAAATCAATATGTTTAAAACGGAAAATGGTCGAAAAGTTTATGATGGAGGAGGCGTATTACCCGACGTAGAAATTGAAAAACCTGAAACCCTAGAAATGACCAAAAATCTTTTCGAATCGGATGCTTTTTTTAATTTCATTACAGATTATTACTATGCAAATCAAACAATTGTACCCGCTGCTGAATTTACAATTGATACGGCTCTTTTTGAGTCTTTAAAAGATTATTTAAAAAATCATAATAAGGGTTTCGAAACGACTTCGGAAAAAAAGTTTGCCAAAGGCTTGGAAAAGATAACCAACGACGGATTTGATAATTCGATAAAAAAAGCCTACCAAAATTTTGAAAGGGAATTAATAAACAATAAGATACAGCAATTAGATAAAAACAAAATCGAGATAATAGAACGTCTAACCGAAGAAATTGTAAAACGTTATTATTTTAGGGAAGGAGTTTATCAGCAAAAACTAGCTTTTGATCCTACCATTGTTCAAGCTACTGAATTGTTAAATGATGAAAAGAAGTATAATAAGATTTTGAAATAAGATACTATTTTTGCTGTTTTATCTATAGTTGCTATAGAAAATCCATAGAAGCAACAGAAGCAATAAAAAATACTGAAACAAAAGAAAATAACGTACCTTTGCACCACTTTAAAAATGAGAAATGAGTACTAAATCTCCTTTAAAAAAACGAACACGTTCACAAGAATCCTCAAATTCTATTGAGCGATTGTATATCGCCATGCGCCACCTTTTTAGTCGTGGTTATTATAAGCCTATGGGTGCCTCAGGAGAAACATTACGTAATTCGTTGCTTTTACTTCGGCCCGAAATATATGGAAGTATCGGTGGAGATCAAGTTGAACTAAAAGGCTTAGTATATGTGTTAGATCGTTTACCGGTGGGAATAGAAGAATGTACTTATATTAATCTTACCGCAGATGAAGGGTATAGAGAAAGCAGTTTTAAAGTTATAATTCCCAAAAAAAGACGTCGTAGTTGTTATCGAATCGACCCACATCAAATGAGTATTGAAGTAACGCGAGGTCGTTCAGAAATTTATGATATTCTTACGCATCTTACGTTTTTATATATTGAATCGCATACTATTCGTAAACGTGTTTCTTTGCAAAGAGACAAGAAGATGATGCACGAGTGGCATTTGTTAGAAGAGATTGTTTTACATCATAAAAAACTCACTGTTCAAGAGCGCGAAGTTTTATTGGTACATCTGAGTAGTATTTTAGGAAGGTCGTATATTGAAGTAAAAGAAGCGCATAAAGAATTAGCAGAAAAGGACAATCCCGATCGATTTGCACAAATAATCTATTGGTTGGGAAAATTGGCAATTGATGAAATAGCAGATGATGGGCAAAAACGAACCATTAAGTTTTCACCGGATTTACGAGATAGTATCGGACATCATATTTATGGTGATATTTGGGCGACAAACATCAAGGAAGTTTTACAAGAGAAAAATTTGCTTGAGTGTCCCATTCATATTGTAAGTGCGAATATGCATTCGGTGATGAATACATTATATGCTGAATCTGCCCTTCCCAAACAAGCTAAATCGAAAGAACCATTTAGTCTGTATAATCTCTTAAGTGATGACTCTAATGAGGATTTACGTAAATTGGTAAAAGAACATGCCGCTAAAAACGGATTATACTATATAAAAGATACCTCGGGGACTAATATTAATGTCCAAATAATTGACACAAATAAGATTGATTTAAAAGGCTGGAATTTTGATGAAAGTCAACCACAAAAACCGGTTTTAATTGTAATGGATTACGCTTTTGGAGAGCAGGCCTATGAAACCATGGACGAGCTGTTAAAACCCTATTATCACCAAAACGGTTCCAGAATTTTAATGCCTGTAGAATCGGTTTCCATTATGGGAAAAGCCGGAATATTAGCCGGAGATAAAGGTGATATAATGATTCCAACAGCCCATATTTTTGAAGGAACGGCAGATAATTATCCCTTTAAAAATCAATTGCGAAAAAGAGATTTTGTAGATTCTGATATTCCCGTAATAAAAGGAACTATGGTTTCCGTATTAGGAACTTCTCTACAAAACAAAGATATTTTACAATTTTTCCACGATTCTACTTGGCGCGTTATCGGTTTAGAAATGGAAGGAGCTCATTATCAAAAAGCAATACAATCAGCCTCAAAGATTAGAGGTAATATTTCAAGAGCTGTCAAAGTACGTTATGCGTATTACGCCTCTGATAATCCGCTAAAAACAGGAAGCACCTTAGCTTCCGGAGGTTTAGGAACAACCGGAGTCAAACCGACATACACCATTACAAAAAAGATTTTAGAACAAATATTTACACAATAAATAAAACAATAATATGGCAACCCAACCCGATATACCACAAGAAGAGATAGACCTTGGCAATTTGTTTAGTCAAATTGGTAAGATGTTTAGTAGTTTATTTAATTTTATTGGAGATGTATTTAAGTCACTTTATCACTATTTTATAATCCTCTTATTATTTCTACGTAAAAATATTTTGATATTAGGAGTAGCAACGCTATTTGGCGCTATTTTAGGTTTTTTGCTTAGTCTTAATAAAGATCCTGTTTATACTTCAGAGATGTCGGTTGAAACTGCTTACGAAAATGGTATCAGATTATATAGTCAAGTAGATTATTTAAATACTTTAATCTCATTTGAAGATTCAATAATGATGGGAAAAATATTTGATATTTCTTCTACTGAAGCTGCAAGTATTTTAGGTTTTGAGGCACAACCAATTGATTCTGAAAAAAACTTCTATTTAGCCTATGATGCTTATATTCAAAATACGGACTCAATCTATACGCATGAATTTGAATTTGAGGATTTTTCAAAAAGAATGGTAGATACCGATTTGAGATTTCACAAGATAATTGTCGAAGGTTTTAAACCTAGAGTATTTGTTAAGTTGAATAATGGTATTAAACCTTTAATTGAGAATGAATATTATAAAGACTTAAAAGAAAAAAAAGCGGAAGAATTGGCCTTTGAAAAAGAAAACATAATTAATAATTTATCTCAAATAGACACATTAAGAAAAAGATATAAAGAAACAGCCTATCTAGAGTTAAAACAAAAAGCAGATAAGAATTCCGGGGTTAGTTTTAACACAACCAATAAGGCTTATAAAGGAAATCCTGACAAGGATTTATATCATATTTCAGATACGTTAATGTTAAAGTTGAGAGAGCTTAATAGATTAGATGTTGAAAATAAGGACATCCTTAAAATACAATCTGAATTTAATATTGGAAATGTCAAAAAAGGCTTTATAGGTAAAAAATGGATGCGATATGGGGTGTTTGCTTTTGTTTTGGCTTTTCTAGTTCTATTGGGAATACAATTTAATAAGTATTTAAATAGATACAAAGAGAATATGGGTTCTAAAACGTAAATTCATTAATTAATACGATCATTATAATCTATTACCCAAAGATACTTATTACACAATTACAAAAGATATAAATAACGGTGATAGTGATTTGTAAATTTATGTTTTGATTTTAAAACTCAAAAAGATAGTTGATAATAAATAAAGCTACATACAAGTTTATTCTTAAGAAGACATTATTACTACTCTTTTTTACTTTAGTTTTTCTGTATGATTTTCTTGTAAATTATTTATCATTTTTAGATGAGTTAGTCGCAGTAATTTTCATAGGTCTCATTTTTTTTGTGAGAAAAATCAAATTATTAAGAACTGAATATACCATAATTGGTTTGTTATTTTTTGTTTTATTAATTGGCTTACTTTCGAATGCTTTAACAGATGAAAAAATTGTTATTAAAGCTATAGCACTAGATGCGCTTAGTTTTTTTAAAGCTTTTGTTGCTTATTTTGGAGTGAGAATATTTTTTAAGGATATTTCATTAATCAGTTTTTACCCAAGTTTAAAAAAAATGGCACTTGTGAGTTTTTTTTTATTGCTTTTTTTTATTATAGCTGATATAACTTTAAACATTTTTCCAAAAGCATCGCGTTTTGGTTTGACATCTTTAGAATTATTTTTTACACACCCTTCACGTTTGTCTTTTGCAATTTCTTTTGTTTTTATTTTATTATATCCCTATTATATAAATAAATGGAAGACTTTTTTGGTTTTAATACTTATAGTCGGATTGGTAACTCTTAGAGTCAAGTATTTTGGATTCTTTTTGGTGGCCCTATTCTTTATATATTATAAAAATATAATAGCCAGGATAAATATTAGTTACATCTATTTTTTAATTGCTATATCCCCGTTTATCTTATTTATTGTTTTTCGAGATTGGATTTTGTTTTATTTTTCTGATGAGGCTATCAAACTCGGTTGGTCAAGAGCTGTTTTGTTAAAATATAGTTTTGTCATTTCCTATGATTTTTTTCCGTTGGGTACAGGCTTTGGTAGTTATAGCTCTTTTTTTTCAGGAGAGGATTATTCTTGGGTATATCAACATTACGGGATCCATAATGTATGGGGCATAATGAAGGATTATCGTCAATTTATAGCTGATCAATACTGGCCAATGGTACTAGGACAGTTTGGCGTTTTTGGTTTATTGGCAATGCTAGGAGTCATAGCATCTTATATTTCGATTTTGCTTAATTTTTTTAAATCGTTAAATAATGTATTTTTGAAAAATACAATTATTGCAG
>JAUVOS010000116.1 GCA_030599055.1 Lutibacter sp. | reverse complement strand
GCTTCCAGGTAGTTATTTAACTTGGTATGATGCTCTTGGAAACGTATTAAGTGATACAGATATTTTAGAAGATGGAGTATCCTATTTCGTAACACAAACAAGTCTAGATGGATGCGAGAGTTTACCAGCTGAAATTGTTGCATCAATTACTGCGACACCAGAAGCACCAAGTGGTGATTCAATACAGGAATTCTGTACATTAGATTATCCAACAGTTGCAGATCTAGTAGCAATACCAGATATTACAGATATGGTGATTACTTGGTATGATGCAGCTGGAAATGTATTGAATGATACAGATGCCTTAGAAGATGGCGCATCATATTATGTTACTCAAACAAGTATTGAACCACCTTACTGTGAGAGTGTAGGACAGTTTGAAGTATTGGTAATATTATCAGAACCAACGATGCCTATAGGTGAAGTTACACAAGAGTTCTGTAGAGGAGATTTCCCAACAGTTGCTGATTTAGTTGTAGACTTTGATTCAGGAGATACTGTTAATTGGTATGATGCACCTGAGGGAGGTACAATGTATGAATTGACAGATTTATTAGAAGAAGGTATGTATTATGCAGAAGCAGTTAGTATAAATGGATGTGCAAGTGAACGTTTTGCAGTCGAAGTAGTATTTGATCCTGCCGAGTGTGGCATTATACCTGATGCATTCTCTCCAAATGGGGATGATCTTAATAATGTATGGGTAATACCATTATTATACAATTATCTAAACTTTAGGTTAGAGATCTATGATAGGTGGGGTAATCTTGTGTATGAATATGATAATAATGGATCCATGCAACCTGAATGGTGGAATGGAGAATCTACAGGAAGACTTAACTTCCAAGATGGAGAACCAGTACCAGCAGGAACCTATTTCTATTTGATTGATTTCAATGATGTTAGTAGGGAACCAAAAACAGGTTGGGTATTTTTAAACAGATAAATTAAATAAAATGTGGGTATGCATATCGTGTACCCACATTACTAAAACATGTAATATGAAAACAACAACAAATTTAATTTTAGTATTTACTTTACTGTTGACAGGATTCGTTTATGGACAACAAGATCCGCATTACACACAGTATATGTATAATCAGAACATTTTAAATCCGGCTTATGCAGGATCAAGAGGAGACGTAAGTATTGGTTTATTGGGACGTTCTCAATGGATTGGTATAGATGGTGCTCCTGACACTCAGACCTTAAATATTCATAGTGCAGTGGGCAACCGAGTAGGCATAGGTCTATCGGTTATTCATGACCAAATAGGACCTGTAGAAGAAAATAACTTGATGTTAGATTTTTCTTACACGATTCAGGTAAGTGAAATAGCTAATCTAGCATTTGGGATAAAGGGAAGTTACAATATGTTGAGTTTTGGTATCGTTCATCCTTTACAAGAGAATGATGCTGTACTAGAGAATCGTGATCCTGTCAGCTATCCTAATGTAGGTGCAGGGGCCTACTATTATACAGATAAATTTTATGCAGGTTTCTCAGTTCCTAGTATCTTAGAAAATTTCACTTATGCAATAGAAGATTTAGTAGTTCAAGATGTATCAGATAAGATTCATTATTTTGGTACTATGGGTTATGTATTTGATTTAAATGATAACTTAAAGTTTAAGCCATCTACAATGGTGAAAATGGTACAAGGGTCACCAATTTCTATTGACTTAAACGCTAGTTTATTTATCAATGAGTTATTTGAGATAGGCTTATCATGGAGAGAAGGAGATTCGATTGATGCCTTGGTTGGCGTACAAGCATCTCCATCTATACGTGTAGGATATGCTTACGATCATACAATAACAAATTTGGGAGAATTTAATTCAGGCTCCCATGAGATTATGTTGTTATTTGATTTAGATTTTGCGAAGAAACATATTAAGAGTCCAAGATTCTTTTAATTAACCTATAAAACAGAAAAACAATGAAAAAATTAATAGTAATAGTACTTTTTTTGACAGTAGGTTACACATACGGACAGGAAAACTACCGTATCAAGAATTTAGATGTCAATACGGAATACTCAGATTTTGGAGTTTCGTATTATGGAAATGATGCCATTTACGCATCCTCAAAAAAGACCGACAATAAGAGTCGAAAGAATTGGACCAACGGTCAACCCTTTTTAGAGTTATATCAGGGAGCAATAGATGGTGCCGGAGAGATTATTGACAGCAATGCCTTTTCAGACAATGTCAACACACAGTACCACGAATCGAATGCGGTATTTACCAAAAACATGAAAACGGTCTATTTTACAAGAAACAACTATTTTCAGAATCGTTATGGTAAAGACACTTTAGGTTGGAACAATCTTAAACTATTCAGAGCCGATGTTGATAATCAAGGAGAATGGGTAAATATTATGCCTATGCCTTTTAACGATGACAATTATTCAGTAGGACATCCTGCATTGAGTAAAGACGAGCGCACACTATACTTTACAACCGACATGCCGGGTAGTATGGGAATGACCGATATTTTCAGGTCGGATATAAATGCAGACGGTTCTTATGGAGCCCCTATGAATATGGGAAGCCAGGTAAACACCTATGGTAAAGAGATGTTCCCTTATGTCAGCGAGAAAGGGAATTTATACTTTTCATCTGACAGCAGAGGAGGTCATGGAGGTTTAGATGTTTATGTAGTACCTTTAAACAACAGAACGGTAGTACCGGAGAACTTAGGCTCCCCAATAAACTCATCCAAAGATGATTTTTCATTTATTATTGACAATCAAAAAAATAACGGATATTTTTCGTCGAATAGAGAAGGAGGTAAGGGAGATGATGACATCTATTACTTCGATGAATTAGCTGCCCCGGAGCAACCCTGTGCTCAAGTTATTACAGGAAATGTACGAGACAAGAGCAATGGAGCATTATTACCCGGCTCAATGGTTGTTCTATATAAAGATGGTGAAAAGTTAGAAAGTGTGATAGTAGGCGCCGATGCAGCTTTTAGATTTGTAAAGATGGATTGTTCAACAAGTTATCGTGTAACGGGAGATAAGGAGCTTTACAAAGGAGATGAAAAAACGGTGACAACGACCCAAAAGGCAAATCTAGAATTAGGATTAGATCTAAATTTAGATCCTCATATAGCGCGTTGTCAATATAATTTAAATGATATCAACACCATTTACTTTGATTTAGATAAATACTATATCCGACCGGATGCAGCCATAGAGCTAGAAAAGATAGTTAAGGTAATGAATAAATGTAAAGATATTACAGTTGTAGCAGGATCACATACCGATAGTAGAGCATCGCATGCCTATAATGTTACGCTGGCACAAAATCGTGCACAATCTACGGTAGATTATATTGTTTCAAGAGGTATTGATGCTTTTAGAATCTCTCCAAAAGGATTTGGGGAAACCCAACTCTTAAACAGATGTTCAGATGACGTTAAATGTTCCGAAGGAGAACACCAAGTAAATCGTAGAACAGAGTTTGTGATTGTGAGGAAATAACCTCGGCTACGCTCGGTTACCGAACTTCGACTCCGTTCAGTGTGCATGATTGAATATTAATCAAACATAAAGAGATCTTAGGAAACTAAGGTCTCTTTTTTGGTAACTATTCAGCCGTGAGATAAAAATTTAATTCGCGCATTATAAGTAGTTTACGATTATTTCACGCAAAGACTGAAAAATATTTAAAACGCATATAATCAAGCCTTTGCGGACTTTGCGATTTTTTTTGCAATCTTTGCGTGAAATATTTTTTTACAATCATATCATTAATAATGATTTATACTGGGTAAATAGTTGCCTTTTTTGTGGTTTGTTGTTACGTATCGGTTGTTGGTTTAGCTAATTATTTATAAATTCGCAAAAAATTAAATACATAGTTTGAAGAAAGCACTCATCATTATCTTTGTAGTTTTATTAATTGATCAAATTAGTAAAGTATATATCAAAACTCATTTCTTTTTGGGAGAACACATCAATATAATGGGTTTAGAATGGTTTCAGATACGATTTGTACAAAACAATGGCATGGCATGGGGAACAGAATTTGGAGGAAGAACGGGAAAGCTTTTACTGACATTATTTCGTTTAATAGCCGTTACCGGAATAGGTTATTGGTTGTATAAATCTGTAAAAGAAAAAGGACATACCATTCTCATCATAGCAATTGCATTAATATTTGCAGGAGCTCTAGGAAATATAATTGATTCATTGTTTTATGGATTGTTATTTGATGACCCGTATCACAATAAAGTAGCAACCTTATTTGCAAAAGATAATTACGATACTTTTTTTTATGGAAAAGTAGTAGATATGTTTTATTTTCCTTTTATTGAAAATGGCACTTTTCCTTCATGGATACCGGTTATTGGTGGTAAAACATTTACTTTTTTTAATGCGATTTTTAATGTAGCAGATTCGGCGATAACTGTAGGAGTTACCTTATTGATTTTTTTTAATAAAAAAGCCTTTCCGAAAGATGTTTCACCTTCAGAAGAAGAAAATATTGAAGGGGCGATATTATAATTAAAGACCTTGAAAAACATTTTTAAATATAGCATCATTTTTGCTCTAGGGCTAGTTATAGGCTTACTATTATTATGGAAATCACAGAATACTTACCGAACACAACAAGTAGATATTATAACAAATGGAATTAAGAATGTCAGCAAACTAATTGTTACAGAGGCCTCTTTTTCCGAAATCTACAATTATCAAGATGTAGATAAGTATTTATTTGAAACATTCGAGTTTGAGAAAAAAGTTATTTTGCTAGTGAATGCTAAAGTTCAGGTTTCATACGATTTAAAACAATTAGATATTTCAATTGATAGTTTGAATAAAAAATTGATATTAAAACACATCCCAAAAGAAGAACTCACGATTATTCCCGATTTTAAATATTACGATTTTCAACAAAGCATGTGGAATACCTTTACAAAAGATGAACTCAACGAAATTCAACAGAATAGTATTGATAAACTCATTACTACGGTTAAGGTATCAGAAGTAAAGGAGAGAGCACGTAAACGTTTGCTAAAAGAATTACAAAACCTACTCAACATAGCAAAGCTTGTCGATTGGACCATCGAAGATCAAACACAGGAACAATTATTAAAAATCGATTTACTACCGGGTTTTAAAGACTGATATCTAGTGCTTGTCAGAAAACGTCGATTTTTTCGTTACGCTCGTATTGAAAACAGTCACTTACAAAAGTAAGTTCCTTATTTTCAATACTTCGCAAGCCTCAAACTCAAAATTTTCTGACTAAGCACTCAAAATATTAGAGTTTTCTGACGGACACTATCTAAAAGAAATCAGTTTATATTTAGAATCGCTAACACTAGAACTTTGGTTTTGGTATAATCATCAGGGCAAACGCATACTTTTAAATGAGTGCTGATTATCAGGTAGTTAATATAGGTTTTTAAATTTTGTGAGACTTTACGACTTCTTTGAGTATCTCTGTGCAATAGCTATAACACAAAGAGACATAAAGGGTTACACAAAGTTACCACAAAGAAAAGTGTGCGTTTGCCCTAGTATAATCATTAACAGGAATAATAATAAACCGTTTTTCTTCGTATATTTGCCAGCATTAAACAGATAAATTATGAATTACGGAAAGGAATTTAGAGATTTCGCTACAAAGCATCATGGAATAAGCAGTATGCACTATGATAAAATTGTAAGCAGTGTTACACCCTATATAATAGAAGAACGTCAATTAAACGTAGCACAAATGGATGTGTTTTCACGTTTGATGATGGATAGAATCATTTTCTTAGGGACTGCCATTGACGACCATGTTGCCAATATCATTCAAGCACAGTTATTATTTTTATCGAGTGTGGATTCCTCAAAAGATATTTCAATTTATATGAATTCTCCGGGAGGAAGTGTCTATGCAGGATTAGGTATTTATGACACCATGCAGTTCATCAAGCCTGACGTTGCTACAATTTGTACCGGGATGGCTGCTTCTATGGGTGCTGTATTAATGGCGGCAGGAACCAAGGGAAAACGTTCTGCTTTACCACATTCTCGTATTATGATTCATCAACCACTTGGAGGAGCTCAAGGACAAGCAAGTGATATTGAGATTACAGCTCGTGAAATTTTAAAGTTAAAAGATGAATTATATCAAATTATTTCAAAACATTCTGGTCAGAAAATAGAGAAAGTAACAGAAGACTCAGATAGAGATTATTGGATGACAGCTGAAGAAGCAATGAAATATGGAATGATTGATGAAATATTAAAACACTCTTAAGAAAATAAATGTCAAAGAAAGAAAACATACAATGCTCATTTTGTGGGCGTGATAAAGGGGAAACCGATGTTCTTATAGCAGGATTAGATGCACATATTTGCGATCGTTGTATAGAACAAGCGCATCAAATTGTACTTGAGGAAACTTCTGAAAAAGGATTTGCAAAAAGTAAAAAACTTGATTTTGACATAAAGAAGCCCAAAGAAATTAAAAAATTCTTAGATCAATATATGATTGGTCAAACTGCCACCAAGAGAGCAATGGCCGTAGCTGTATATAATCATTACAAAAGGTTATTACAAGATGTTAAGGATGAAAATGATGTTGAAATTGAGAAATCGAATATTATTTTGGTAGGTGAAACAGGTACAGGAAAAACTTTAATAGCCCGTACTATTGCTCGTATGTTAAGTGTTCCTTTTGCCATTGTTGATGCTACGGTACTTACGCAAGCGGGTTATGTGGGTGAAGATGTAGAGACTATTTTAACTCGTTTATTACAAGCAGCTGATTACGACGTGAAAAAAGCCGAAATGGGTGTCGTTTTTATCGATGAAATTGATAAAATTGCTCGTAAGGGTGATAATCCTTCAATCACACGAGATGTAAGTGGCGAAGGAGTGCAACAAGCCTTATTAAAATTGCTAGAAGGTACAGTAGTTAATGTCCCACCAAAAGGAGGACGAAAACATCCTGAACAAAAATTTGTAGAAATAGATACTACTGATATTTTATTTATTGCAGGAGGTGCTTTTTCGGGTATGGATAAGATTATTAGTAAACGTTTAAATATGCAAGCTGTAGGTTATAAGGCTTTGCGTAGCGGGGAGCAAGTGGATAGAGAGAATATGTTGCAATATATTATTCCAAAAGATTTGAGAGATTACGGCTTAATTCCCGAGATTATTGGTCGTTTACCGGTACTGAGTTATATGAATCCGTTAGATGCAAAAACGCTACGTGCAATTCTTACAGAACCAAAAAATGCAATCACCAAACAATATCAAAAATTATTTGAGATAGATGGTGTTGCGTTGAGTTTTACGGAAGGAGCCTTAGGTTATATTGTAGATAGAGCCGTTGAATATAAGTTAGGAGCTCGTGGTCTGCGTTCACTATGTGAATCAATTTTGACAGATGCTATGTTTGAAATGCCAAGTAATTCTGATAAAGAATTAAAGATAACCAAAGACTACGCTTCGCATAAATTGACAATTACGACACTTAATAAACTTCGCGCTGCATCTTAGTCAACTTACAGTCCAGCTTCCATTCTAGCCTTTTTTGTCAAAGATTTCACGACTAAATCATACGAGTGATCAACGAGTTCTTTAAACAATT
>JAUVOS010000196.1 GCA_030599055.1 Lutibacter sp. | reverse complement strand
ATCTGTGAGAAAATTCCTTATAGCAACAATTAATAATAGATTGTTTTATTCACTTTCAAAGAAGTCATTATCCAGTTCTTTAACTTCATAAACAGTTTTTACCTGGACACCTACATTATATTGATGCATTAAATCTACTAGTTTAGCACCATCAATTAAGATTATTGAATGGTGTGCTTCTTGTGCTTTTTTAATCGCAGAATCGTCAAAAGTTGATGTCGTTATAAAAACTCCTTTACTTGTGTCTCCACTCATAGCTCCAATGAAGTTTCTTATGTCTTTTTCCCGTACTTTATTTTCATTATAGCGTTTTGCTTGAGTGTAAATTTTTTCTAGTCCGAGTTTGTCTTCATTTATTATTCCATCAATTCCTCCATCACCTGATTTTGAAGTCTCGATAAAATCACCATAACCCATTTTTTTAAGAAGAATAAGGATTACTTTTTCAAAATAATATGGATCAATTTCTTTTAGTTTCTCTAAAAGCTCTGTTTTTACCTCTGTTTCAATGGTTGAGAATCCAGAATCAATTAAATCTTGTGGAGAAGCATTTTCAACATTAACTGTATCAAGTTCGACTTCATTTTCTTTTTTACTTTTCACAGATTTTCGATGCTTTATAAAATCTTGGTCGTTCTGAAGGTCGCGTAACGACAAATTACCTATTTCTAAAATTAGTTTTCCTTTTTCTGTAATTTGCACCACACCTCTTTTTGGATAAGAAACAAATTTTGCCATTTTGAGATAAGATTTACCCCAAAGGATTCTGTCAAGTAAAGTGTTGGAACCCGAACTTGTTTTTTTATTAAGTAATTCTTGTGGTAAATCAGAATAATAATTATCACGAACCTGAGAAGATAACTCTCTACTACTTAGTGAATCTACAGTATTTAAAATTTCTAATACAGGTACGAATGTTTCGTGGTATTTTGGTAATTCCATATAGTTTTTTTTAATTATGTACAAGTTGTTTATATACACAAATTATTAATTCATTCAAATCTTAGCGCCTCCGCGTCTTAGCGGTAAATCTTAAAACTCCGGTTTCCGTTTCTCCAAAAATGCCGTAGTACCTTCCTCAAAATCCTCGGTTCCAAAACTCATTCCAAATTCATTGATTTCTGTTTCGAATCCGTCTTTTCGTTTGTCGAAATTGGCATTGATGGAGCGAATAGCTGCTGCGATGGCAGTACTTGAATTCCGAGCTATTTTACTGGCAATTTTTTTACAAAGTGGTAACAATTCCTCTTGAGTAACCACATAATTTACCAATCCCCAAGATTTGGCTTCTTCGGCACCAATCATTCCAGCAGACATAATGAGTTCCATCGCTTTTCCTTTACCAACTAGTTGTGGTAAACGTTGTGTTCCACCATAACCAGGTATTACACCAAGCGAAACTTCAGGTAAGCCCATTTTGGCATTATCGGATGCTACTCTAAAATGTGCTGCCATAGCGAGTTCTAATCCGCCACCAAGAGCAAATCCGTTAACTGCTGCAATAACAGGAGTTTCCAAATTGGCTACAAAGCTAAAGAGTAATTCTTGTCCTTTTCGAGCTAATTCCGCACCTTCTGACACATCAAAATCTGCAAATTCAGAAATATCTGCTCCGGCTACAAAGGCTTTTTCACCACTTCCGGTAATAATAATAACACGACAATCGGCATCATCATTGGCATCTGCAAAAGCATCGTGCAATTCTGCAATGGTTTCTTTGTTTAAGGCATTTAATTTTTTGGGACGATTGATTGTAATGGTCGTAATCGCATCTTGTGGGTCAACTAGTATATTTTGATAGCTCATGAGTATAAATTTAAGTGCTGTAAAATTACCGAAAAATATTTATTTCAGGTTAATATACTTTTTCATATTTGATGTTAGTATTTGTTGTAGTTCTTGTTCGTTTCCTTTTGAAGTTTCGGTAAATAGTATCCCAAAAATAGGATATTCATTAAAATCAACTTTACGCAAGCTTAGCGGATTTTCAAAATCATTTAGCACTAAATCATAATCAAAGCTCGCTATTTCACTTTCGGGTATTCCAGAATTATTATTGAATAGAATAATACTGTATTTTTTGTCTTGTCTTTTTTTGAAAATTTCATCCCAATTTGGTTTTTTTCCTAGTAAAAAATATTCATAGGAGTTTATTCCATAGGCAAACCATGAAAGGTCAGGAGTTGTACACCAGCCACCAAAACGTATAGGGTTTACTTCAATTGGGTTTAAAAAGCCAGTTTCATCAATTCTAACTTCTATATGTATTGGGAAGTTTTTTAAAACCATCTTAGAACCAATCCCTTTTAAGAATTTCTCTGCAATCGGTTTCGTTTTTTCAATGATTTCTTTTGAGGTAGTATATACACGATCACTGACATCCTTTCCAGAGGAAAATACATGATGTAAAATATTAAGAATCACTGGTTCACCCTTTTCATTAAAGTAACAATCAACGGCATATTCTTCGCCTTTTATACATTCTTCAATGATAAAATAGTCGGTATCTAATACCTCTATTGGATAAAAACCTTTTATGGCTGTTATTTCATTCTTGATTTTGGCCAGTACTGTTGCCCATTCGGATGGATTATCGACTTTATGTACGCCCAAACTAAAGAAACCTATGGCTGGTTTAATAATAAATGGAAAAACGACTTCTTCTAGTTTCAATTTATCTAAATCACTATATTTTATTCCTTTAAAGAAATAATTTGAAAATAAATCTTGAACTAATTCTCGAAATTTAATTTTATTTTTAAAAACCTGAATATAATCTGGAAGTTTAGTGAAACTTAAGTTTTTCTCTATCCAATTAATAGTGTTTTCAGAATTGGTGTAAACAGGTAAATTAGGATTGTTTTTACAAGTATTTATTGCTTCTTTTTCTGATATCCAATTGAGATCTTTATCTGGTATTAACTCTTTTGCTACAGCTGTAGCTACAATTTGAAATTTATTGTCTTTGATTGTTTTAATTAAAAAATCAGAAACATAGGGTTTGTCAATTAATATCATTTATTAAATTTTAAATCATTTGCTTTGATTTCCTTTTTCCATTGTTCTACACCATTACTGTCGTAGACCTTAATTTCAATCGCTCTTTCTTGTCGAGTTCCATAGACATTAATATGAGCATAAGTTTTCTTTTTAACTAGGGTTCCATCTACTTGTAGCGGATTATCTTCTGCATTTCTACCTGCTACGCCTGAAGTAAGCGGTGAAACAGTTAAATCATACAAGGGATAACCGTTTTCTAAATCTAATTTAGTGAGTTCGGTATGATGCACATCTCCCGTTAAGAAAACAACGCCATCTATTTTTAGTTTTTCGATTGCCTTTATTAATTTGAGTCTTTCTTTAGGTGCGTTATTGGCATGTTTTTCATGTGATTCCATAGGATTTAAAAATTGTCCACCAATCACAACAAATTTAAATGGAGCAAAGCTATTGACTAAAGCATCTAATAACCATTGCATTTGGGCTTCTCCAATTATTTGATGTTCTTCAATATCCGATCGTTTGTTGGGAGTTCGCCAATAGCGATTGTCTAATAGGAAAAACTCACAATCTGCCCATTGAAAATTTCCTGTGATACCTTCATCAAAAATAAAATTTGGGTTGGCAAAGAATAATTTAAAAGTTTCTTCCGTCACCTTTTTCATCGGATAACTTCGATCAGAATTATTAGGACCATAATCATGATCATCCCATATTGCATAGTGATGCATACTACCTAACATAGCTTGCATCTCAGGAGTTGATCTAGTGTGTGTGTATCTATAATGAATACCTGTTTTGCTGTTCCAATCGGCTTCTCTTAAATAGGTATTATCACCCAACCATAACATAAAATTGGGTTCTTTTTTATAAATATCCTTAAATATTTGGTAATGACTTCCGTAAGGCTTTCCGGGACGATCGTATTTTTTTTCGCTGATATAAGTACCACTTCCTGCAGCAAAACTAAAATCAGGTGCATCGCCACGCCAAAGCCATATAGGCTGTGATTCGAATTCTAATCTATAGGGACGATCAACTAGGTTGTCATTGATGAATAATTTATATTCGTATCGATTACTTGGTTCTAATTGATCAGCCAATAGTCGAGCAATAAATGCATTTTCTTTGCACGTAGTTATTTGTTCTGTTTTAAAAATTGTAGAAGGTTTATCGCAATTCCAATATTCAAAATGAACTTTTGCCGGTTTGTTGGTTTGTACCCAAAGTAGCGCCTCTTTCATGGTGGAATAACCAACCATAGGTCCTGATTGTAGAAATTCTACTTGAGCTGTTGTATTTGCTGTTATTATAAAAACGATAAGTATTAGGAATAATTTTTTCATGCGAAAAGGTGTTAAAACTTTTATGTAGCTAAACATTTATTTGTGAGACTCTTAAAAATTATTTCAATTTTTAAGTTAGCCGAACTAATCCCGCTTTTTTAGCGGGTTATTGGTTAATACCTCGACCTTCTAGGTCGATTCCTTTTATTGGGTTCAGGGTTCTACCCTGAGGTT
>JAUVOS010000026.1 GCA_030599055.1 Lutibacter sp. | reverse complement strand
CTTACAAACAAAGATAAAGCAAAGAACTTTAAGCTGATGAAAACGTCTGTAAATGCTACATCAAAAGAAAATTGGCAAGAGGTAATCCCACATAGAAAAGATGTTTTGTTAGAGGATATGTCTTTATTTAAAGATTATTTGGTATTAGAGGAAAGAAGTGAGGGTTTAAATAGAATTAGAATAAAACGATGGGATGCTACAGCAGACTATTATTTACCATTTAATGAGGAAACTTACTCGGCTTATGTTTTTGCCAATCCAGAGTTTGATACAGAGACTATTCGTTATGGATACAATTCCTTAACAACACCTGCTTCCGTCATTGATTTTGATATGAAGAAAAAAACATTCGAAATAAAAAAAGAACAAGAAGTCTTGGGTGGGAAGTTTAATAAAAAGAATTACACAAGCCAACGTCTTTGGGCAACAGCACGAGATGGAAAGAAAATTGCCATTTCTATGGTTCATCATAAAAATACCAAATTATCAACAAAAACACCTATTTTATTATATGCCTACGGTTCGTATGGCTATACGATTGACCCAAATTTTAGCACTTCGCGTTTGAGTTTGTTGGATCGTGGTTTTGTCTTTGCAATTGCTCATGTACGAGGCGGACAATATTTAGGAAGACAATGGTATGAAGACGGAAAATTATTACACAAGAAAAACACCTTTACAGATTTTATAGATTGCGGAAAGTATTTAATTGAAAAAGCCTATACATCGGCAAAACATTTATATGCCGAAGGTGGTTCAGCCGGTGGTTTGTTGATGGGCGCTATCGTAAATATGTCACCACAAACTTTTAATGGCGTAATCGCTGCCGTTCCTTTTGTAGATGTCATTACGACTATGCTCGATGATAGTATTCCTCTGACAACCAGTGAATACGACGAATGGGGTAATCCAAACGACAAAGCCTATTACGAATATATGAAATCGTATTCACCTTATGACAATGTAGTTGCTCAAGACTATCCAAATCTATTAATAACAACGGGTTTACACGATTCGCAAGTACAATATTTTGAACCTGCAAAATGGCTTGCTAAATTACGAGAGTACAAAACAGACACGAACCTTTTGCTTATGCATACCAATATGGAAGCAGGACACGGTGGAGCGTCCGGTCGTTTTGATGCTTTAAAAGAAGTAGCTAGAGAACATGCCTTTTTATTAGATTTGGAAGGGGTAAATGAATAAAAAATCACTTGGAATAATTTGATGTTATTTGGTTTTGCTTATCGGCTGATAAGCAAAGTACGTTGAAAAACCAAATAACATCAAATTATTCTACAGTTTTACCCATTATTTAAAATCATAAACTTTACGAAGTAGAGCGAACTTTTTTATTCGCAGGGCTTCCCTGAGGTTGAATACCTTTATTATTTCCTAATCAGTCCAAAATCTCTAGCGACATAATATGTTGAAAAGAAACCGACATCTCTTGAGAATAAACCGGTTTTCCCACCTTGAAATTTTCCAGACCCCGGATCAACAGGTAGTGCATGACCCATTCCATAGAACTTATAAAAAACTATTTTTTCTGTTCCTTCACTATTTGTATAGGCGATTCTATCAAGAGGAGCAGATTCGTAATTAGTTGTAGAGCTGTCGGGTAACGCATCAATTTTATGTAAATAAGACCATTGATCAATAAGTTCATTCGAATTTTTGATATTTACAATTCTATCTTTTGTTCCGTGATAAACAAATAAGTCAGGGTAAGAATGTTCTATAGAGTCATTTGAAACTAATTTTCCCCATTCTAAGGGAGTCTTATCATTTGTTCCAAACACTAATTTTACGGCTTCTATTTTGTTTGTTGCAACCTTGTATGGAGTACCCGCAAAAATAGCTCCAGCTTTAAAATAGGATGGGTGAACGGCAAGTAAAGCTACTCCCATAGCAGCTCCAGCTGATAAACCATAAATAAAGACTTGAGAAGTATCTATATTATATGCGTTAATAGTATGGTCAACCATATTAATTATGCTTTGTAGTTCGCCTGAGTTTTTTGTAATATCTTTTAATTCAAACCAATTAAAACACTTAGAAACATTATTAATTCTTTTCTGATTTGGGTATAAAATAACTAGATTATTTTCATCAGCAAGTTTGTTCCATCCTGACACTAGAGCAAGTTCCTTACTTGTTTGCGAGCATCCGTGCAGGGCAACGATCAAGGCTCTTTTTTTTTCGGACTTCTCTATAATAGTAGGTGCATAAACATACATTTTTAAATTACCCTGATTTTCACCAAATTGCTTTTCCTTAATCAATTTTGATGGAGCACAAGCTGTGACAGAAAATAGGAATGCAAGGATTAAAAATGGACTTATTGATTTCATAGTTATTTTGTTTGTCGGTCTCGTGTGCAAGAGGTAAGGGATAAAAATAAAGACTTTTTTTTTGCATACAAAAAAAGTTAATACAATTGTTACGGCTAAAAGTTATAGACCTTTCGCAGTAGATGCTATTTCTTTAATTAGTGAATATACTTTTGCTAATTGGTTGTTCTCAATAATGTCTTTTTCATATTCAAAATTGAGTTTTTCAAGAACCCGTATTGAACCTCTATTTTCAGGAAGAACCATCGCTATCATTTTGCTTAATCCTAGCGTTTCAAATCCAAGATTTACACATGCTCTTGCAGATTCAGTTGCAATTCCCTTTCCCCAATATTCTTTCATAAATCTATATCCAAGATCTACCTCATCCATATATTCCAGGTACTTAAGACCAGTAAACCCTATAAATTTATTTCTACCTTTCAGTTCAACAGCAAGTCTTCCAAATCCATATTTTTTGTAGTCTCCAATTACGTCTTCCTGAATTCTTCGTTCGATTTCTTTTTTAGACACAATTCCTCCATCGCCTGTGTATTTGCTTACTTCCGCATCCAAATTCATAACATAAGCAGGCTTGATATCGTCCATACTAAATGGGCGAATCAAAAGTCTTTCGGTTTCTATGATTAAATTCGAATAAGACATTTTTAACTCTTTTTTCTAGTGCACCTAATGTTTAGATGTAATCCGTTTTAATAAACTTTATCGGATGATAAGCAAGTACGAAAATACCAAAAAAATTCAAGTATTCCACAGTTTTGTTCATTATTTAAACCCGTTGTAAACTCTTTTTGCAATTTGTATTGCTTATAGTATCTTTACCAAAAATATTTTATCAATAATGAATCGCAAAGAAGAATTTTTTAATCATATTACGGAAGGTTATAAAACCAAAGGAGATTTTTTAATTTTAGGTTCCGCCATGTTAGATGGTGAAACCCTTAAAGATGCTTATGTAAAAGTACCTTTACGCACTCTAAACAGGCATGGATTGATTGCCGGAGCAACCGGTACTGGAAAAACCAAAAGTTTACAAGTATTAGCTGAAAACCTTTCCGAAAAAGGTATTCCAGTTTTGTTAATGGATGTAAAAGGCGATTTAAGTGGTTTGGCAAAATCCAGTCCCGGTCATGCAAAAATTGATGAACGTCACGCAGCCATAGGTTTGCCATTTGAACCCAAATCATTTCCTGTAGAAATATTAACCATTTCAGAACAAGAAGGTTTACGTATGCGGGCTACAGTTTCTGAATTTGGTCCCGTACTTTTGTCTAGAATATTAAACCTAACAGATACACAGTCCGGAATTGTCTCCATATTGTTTAAATATTGTGATGATCAGCAACTTCCTTTGCTAGATTTAAAAGATTTTAGAAAAATATTACAATTTGCTACCAATCAAGGTAGGGGCGAAATTCAAGAAGAATACGGACGTATTTCATCGGCTAGTACCGGAAGTATTTTACGTAAAATTGTAGAGCTAGAACAACAAGGAGGCGATTTGTTTTTTGGAGAAAAATCATTTGATGTCGATGATTTAACAAGAATTGATGAAGAAGGTCGTGGTGTTATTTCAATTCTACGATTGACAGATATTCAAGATAAACCCAAACTATTTTCAACCTTTATGCTACAGCTTCTCGCGGAAGTGTATTCGACATTCCCAGAACAAGGAGATAGTGATAAACCTGAATTAATCATCTTTATTGACGAAGCACATTTAGTGTTTAAAGAAGCTTCAAAAACGCTGTTGTCACAAATAGAAAGTGTGGTTAAACTAATCCGTTCTAAGGGAGTTGGCTTGTATTTTGTCACCCAAAACCCAAAAGATGTGCCTCAAGATGTATTGGCACAATTAGGAATGAAAATACAACATGCTTTACGTGCTTTTACGGCAAAAGATAGAAAAGCTATTAAATTGGCTTCTGAAAATTATCCAGATTCTGAATATTACGATACAGATAAAGTACTAACGCAATTGGGTATTGGAGAAGCTTTTGTATCTGTTCTAGATCGTAAAGGTCGTCCAACGCCACTTGCAGCAACGATGATGCGCGCACCGATGAGCAGAATGGATATATTAGATGAAAAAGAATTAAAAGAATTACTTGATAATTCTAAATTAGCTAGCAAGTACAATGAAGAAATCGATAGAGAAAGTGCTTATGAAATGCTGAATAAGAAAATAGAAGTTGCCAATAAGAAAGGAGAAAAAGAACGTAAAGAAGTAGCAAAGAAAAAATCAAGTCGAAGCACACGAAAGAGTACACGTATGAATCCCGTATTAAAAGTAGTTACGAGCGCTACCTTTATTAGAGGTGTTTTGGGAATACTTAAAAGAGTGATGCAATAAAGGCTTCTACTTCTTAATTTAATAATTAAAACATACGAAAAATGAAAATTTATAATGTTAGTATTATACTGTTGATTCTTTCTATAAGTTTCATTAGTTGTAACAAAAATTCAGATTTTCTTATTGAGAAGGGAAGAGTTGGGAAAATTTCAAATACCACCACAGTTGAAGAGCTTTCAAGTATTTTTTCAACAGATTCTTTAGTTGTAAAATTGAGTGAATCCAGTGAAGGAAAATATAAAAACAAATATTTTCATGATGATGATGAATACCTGGTTTATTCCAAAAAAGGAAAGCATCTTTTGACACTTATCCCTATTGAACAACGCGACTCATCATCTACATTAAAAAGTGTTGAAATTTTCACGAATAAGTATAAAACTAAAAAAGGCATTTCATTATATTCACCGTATAAAGACATACATGCTGCCTACCAAATTAGTATAACGAATACCTTGATATCTGCACATATTGATATCGATGAACTCAATGCTACCATGGCTATCGATAAAAAAGAAATTGGCATTAATGAGTTTAATCGTGAAAAAATTAACAAAGACCAGATTCCCGATTTGGCAAAGATTAAACACTTTACTATTTGGTTTAATTGATTAAGGAACGCAGATAACGCTGATTTGGCTGATTTTTGTAGATAAAAATTAGTCTAAAGTCGTCGATAAAAAATTGAAATGAAATATAAACACAGTGACCTCACAGCAATAATTATTGAATGTTTTTATAAAGTGTATAATACTTTGGGTTATGGATTTTTAGAAAAAGTTTATGAAAATGCATTATTAATTGAGTTGAGAAAAATAGGTTTATCATGTAAAAGCCAGGAGCCAATAAGAGTTTATTATTCCAAACAGCAAGTTGGAAAGTATTATGCAGACATTGTAGTTGAAAATAAAGTAGTGGTTGAACTAAAAGCGGTTGAATATGTAATAGAAGCACATGAGGTGCAATTGATAAATTACTTAAGAGCAACAAATATCGAAATAGGACTACTACTAAACTTTGGAAAGAAACCGAGTATTAAAAGGAAAATATTTTCCAATGATTAAGCAACCATTTATTTGAATAAGATAACCCATCAGCGAGAATCAGCCAAATCAGCATCATCAGTGTTCCATTTACAGCAAACGAAATGACACCCATCAGTGAGAATCATCCAAATCAGCGTCATCAGCGTTCCATTTACAGCAAACGAAGCGATACCTATCAGCGAGAATCAGCCAAATCAGCGTCATCAGCGTTCCATTCACAACAAACGAAATGATACCCATCAGTGAGAATCAGCCAAATCAGCGTCATCAGCGTTTCATTTACAACGAACATACCAAATATCATCAAGAATTAAACTTCCGATTCGCCAACAAAGTATTTTTTAACAGCATTGCAATAGTCATGGGTCCAACGCCACCGGGAACAGGAGTAATATAACTCGCCTTTTTGCTTACACTTTCAAAATGAACATCACCAACTAAGCGATAGCCTCTTTTACGTGTTTTATCCTCAAGTCTGGTAATTCCTACATCAATAATAGTAACTCCTTTCTTAACCATATCACCTGTTAAGAATTCCGCAACTCCGAGAGCAACAACAATAATATCTGCTTTTTTTGTTATTTCTTTAATGTTTTTTGTACGACTGTGAACCAATGTAACGGTAGCATTTCCATATTCTCTTTTTTGACTTAATAAAATACTCATTGGGCGTCCTACAATATGGCTTCTACCGATGACAACGACATCTTTACCTGAAGTTTCAATTTTGTAACGTTCTAATAATTCCATAATTCCATAAGGCGTTGCAGGCAGAAAAGTAGGTAGTTCTAAAGTCATTTTTCCGACATTAGTAGGGTGAAACCCATCAACATCTTTATTGGGGTCAACAGCCATTAAAATCAGGTCTTCATCGATATGGTCGGGAAGTGGTAATTGTACTATATAACCGTCAATTGTTACATCTTTATTGAGTAAGTGAACTTCGTGCAATAATTGTTCTTCGGTTATGTCTATCGGTAATTCGATTAAACTAGAATTAAATCCAACTTTTTTACAAGCTTTTACTTTGCTGTTTACATAGGTCAAACTAGCACCATCAGCTCCGACAATTATCGCAGCAAGATGTGGAATTTTCCCCTTATTTAATCTGATTTTATCAACTTCTAAAGCGATCTCATCTTTTATGTCAGCAGCAGTTTGTTTACCGTCTAATAGTATCATTATTTTTTAGTTTATAAATATAAATATGTATTCCTCTTTTCTTAAATTCTTTAATGATAGAATAATTAGTATCTATATTCTCGTATTCCTCATCTGTTAAGTTATATACATTAGAGTAAAAGATATATTTATTCGTTGTAGTATAGGTCTCAAACCAACGCATATCACCGCTTAAATCCACATTATCTAGAGGTGTAGCATTTGGGAAAAAGGAGGCAGTTTCTTCAATTTTTATATCGTTTTCATCTAGATATTTTATAGCTTCTTGTCGTAAATTATAGTAGGGTATATGCGCTAAAGAGGCATCCCAACCTTGTGCGATATCTCTTGGGTAGATCCAAAGGTTTCCGGTTAATAAGCCGATGAAAAGCAATGAATATATAAGCTTTTTACTTTTATAAAACGTATTGATAATCAGAAACCCAATTAGAATAATCGCGATAAATGAACTGATAAAATAGCGATGCCCCATTGTGTTTGTAGCAATTAAACTAGTTATTATTATTACAAAAACAGAGGTTATAGCGAGTAGCAAAAGTTGTTTAATCTCTTTTGTGAATAACTGTTTTTTAAATCGGAAAAGGCTGTAAATAATAAAAATAAAAATGAAGATTCTTCCAAAATCTGCGTAACGATGTCCGAGTACTACAATGTTTCTTAAAAATATTTGAGGTGAGGCTACTTGCCATAATTCTGCCCAAGGAGAATTAGGATGTGATTGCAACCAACCTTTTGTCATCAGTCTCCAGATAACAAAAAGAACACCCGGTAAACTTCCAATTACATAACTGAGAATAAATTTGATATTTAAAATTGATTTAATTCTTTCTTTGTTAATTAATAAATAATTTAAGAATTCAAAGAAAAATACACCGGCAGCCAACATCATGCTTCTAAAGCTGATAATACTCAAGAAAAATAGTGCGGCAATTTTTAAATAATAATTGTTATAGAGTATTGCATTAATCGCTAAAAAGAAAAAGAAAAGTGAAATAATCTCCGGATTAACCTGTACAAATTGAGCAGATAGGGTAGGGTCAATAACAATTAATAGAAAAGCAAAAAAAAGTAAAGTGTTGTTCTTTACATAATAGCTCGCAAAGAGGTGTAATTGAAACAAAAGACCAATAGAAAAAGGGAGAATAACTAAGTGGCTTACCCATAATTTATGTCCGAATATTTTCCATGCAATTGCTGATAAAAATCCTAAAGAAGGTGGATGTCCAGGGTCAAAACTATCGGGTATAAACCAATTAAAGATACTGTTTTCATAGAGGTGATTTCCCATTCTTGAAACGAACAATACATTGTCCCAAAACATACCGTTATTACGTGAAAAATAAAAGATTAGAACACCTATAAGGCTAAAAAAGAGTAGCTTATTAATTTTATTCTTAAAAATAACATCTATGAAGTTTACTATCATATTGTGGTACGTTTTAGAAGGAGAAAGGCAGTACGCTATTCGCTTTATGCTTGTTTATTCATGCGTTTTGTAATGCAGAATAATATAAATCGACTTCACAAAGTTGTCAATTCAATATTCTCTATATTTATCAAAAAAGCAGAATTTACAGACCATTAATGAAAGACAAAAGACTATAGACTAAGGACTATTTCATCCCACCCAACATATTCATCATACGGCTTTTCCCGCCAGGTCCTTGCATCATTTTCATCATTTTACTCATCTGTGTAAATTGTTTCATCAACTGATTGACTTCTTGAATCGTTGAGCCGGAACCTTTGGCAATACGTTTTTTGCGGCTTGCATTGATAGTTTTAGGCTCACTTCGTTCTGTAGGTGTCATGGAGTGAATAATGGCTTCAATTCCTTTAAAAGCATCGTCATCAATATCCACATCTTCCATCATTTTTCCAGCACCGGGAATCATTCCTACCAAATCTTTCATATTCCCCATTTTTTTGATTTGCTTAATTTGCTTTAAGAAATCATCAAATCCAAATTGGTTTTTTGCAATTTTTTTGGAAATTCTACGAGCTTCTTCCTCATCATATTGTTCTTGAGCACGTTCCACTAGTGAAATCACATCACCCATTCCTAAAATACGATCCGCCATACGATCGGGATGAAAAACATCAATTGCTTCCATCTTTTCACCCGTACCGATAAACTTTATGGGTTTATTGACAACCGATTTAATAGACAAGGCGGCACCACCACGCGTATCACCATCTAACTTCGTTAAAACAACACCTTCAAAATTTAAAATATCATTAAAAGCTTTGGCAGTATTCACAGCGTCTTGACCCGTCATTGAATCAACCACAAATAAGGTTTCATGTGGTTGAACAGCTTTGTGAATATTCGAAATTTCAGCCATCATTTCTTCATCAATAGCCAAACGTCCGGCAGTATCGATGATTACTGTATTTTTTCCATTTGCTTTTGCATGTTTAACCGCATTTTTAGCAATCTCAACCGGATCTTTGTTTTCAGGTTCGCTATAGACTTCAACACCTATTTGATCTCCAACAACATGTAATTGTGTGATTGCTGCAGGACGATAAACGTCACAAGCGACCAAAAGGGGTTGTTTACTCTTTTTATTTTTAAGATAATTAGCGAGTTTACCGGCAAATGTGGTCTTACCGGAACCTTGTAAACCAGACATTAATATTACGGTAGGAGTTCCTGAGAGATTAACACCAGCAGTTTCGCCACCCATTAAGGCTGTCAATTCATCTTTTACGATTTTAACTAATAATTGACTGGGATTTAATGTAGTTAGTACATTAGCACCAAGGGCTTTTTCTTTGATTCGATTGGTAAAATCTTTGGCGATTTTAAAATTGACATCGGCATCTAAAAGCGCTCTACGTACTTCTTTAAGAGTTTCTGCTACATTTACCTCTGTAATTTTTCCATGACCTTTTAGAACATGAAAGGCTTTATCTAGTTTGTCACTTAAATTATTAAACATATGTATTAGTTATTTGTTTAAAAGTTAAAATCAGAGATTAGATTCGTTAGATTTCTAACTTTAAAAAGTGCGCACAACAGGACTTGAACCTGCACGTCCGTTAGGACACAAACCCCTCAAGCTTGCGTGTCTACCAATTCCACCATGTGCGCTTGAAATTTAATTGGCAAAATTACATAATTTTATTCATATTTGTAGTCAACTTACAGCAGATGAAAAAAGACAAAAAACAAAACTCCAAAGAAAAACTGTCAAATAACTTTTTAAAATATAATAATAAGGAAATCAATGTCTTACAAGGGTTCTTAAGTAATCGGAAAATACAAAAAATTGTGCTTTTAGGGTATATGGCTAGTGGTAAAAGTGTATTGGGAAATGAGTTGGCTAGGGTTTTGAACTATACTTTTGTCGATTTAGATACTTATATCGCTAAAAAGGAAAAATTGTCTATTTCAGAACTTTTTGCTCAAAAAGGAGAAAGTTCTTTTAGAAAAAAAGAGTTTAAATATTTGAAGAAGCTTTTAAATAAAAAGAAAACAATTGTGATATCACTAGGAGGAGGAACGCCGCAAATTGGGGGAGCAATGAAACTGATTAATAAAAAAAGTTTGAGTATTTATCTCAAAGCAAGCACACAGACACTTTACAATCGTTTGGCACCCGAGACAACAGAACGCCCTTTGCTAACAAATATTACAGAGGATTTTTTACAGGACTATATTCAAATTCATTTAGAAAAAAGAAAAAAGTATTACGAAAAAGCAGATTTGTCTATTGTTGTAGATGACCTATCTGTACACGAGATTATTATAAGTATTATTAAAGAGATTACTCTTAAATTAGGTATGTGATTAGTGAAAAATTGATTACTATACAACTCAAATAGAGGTTGGTAAGTAAAATGATTTGAAAAAGGATATTTTTTATTATTTAGAGTTATAACTATAACTATTACTCTCTTAATCTTTTCATAAAATAAATTAGCTACCACTATAAAGATAGCTTAGCGAAATATTTTTTATACTTTTGCAAACTAATGAAATTCACAGCGACACAAATAGCAAGTATTTTAAACGGAAAAATTGTAGGAGACGAATCTGTTATAATTGATAAATTATCAAAAATTGAAGAAGGAACTGAAGGATCTATTTCATTTTTGTCAAATTCCAAATACACAAAACATATCTATAGTACAAAAGCTTCAATAGTAATTGTAAATGAAAAATTTGTTTTAGAAAAAAAAATCAATACAACCTTAATAAAAGTGAAAGATGCGTACCAAGCTTTTACTCAGCTTTTAGCGTATTACAACAAAATTAAGATTGATAAAAAAGGGATAGAAGAACCCACTTTTGTTAGTAAAACAGCTATACTCGGAAAAAACTACTATATTGGTGCATTCGTTTACCTAGGAAATAATGTAGAAATTGGTGATAATGCAAAAATATTTCCACATGTATTCATCGGTGATAATGTAACAATAGGAGCAAACACAATACTATTTTCAGGAAGTAAAATTTATTCTGAAACGCATATTGGAAAGAATTGTATTATTCATGCTAATGCCGTTATTGGCTCTGACGGTTTTGGTTTTGTACCTACGGAAAATGGTGATTATCAAAAAATACCGCAGACAGGTAATGTAAGTATCGGAAACGATGTTGAGATAGGAGCGGCATGTACTATAGATAGAGCTACTTTAGGAAGCACTTTAATACGTGATGGTGTTAAGTTAGACAATCAAATTCAGATTGCACATAACGTAGAGATTGGTGAAAATACAGTAATAGCAGCACAGACAGGAATTGCAGGTTCTTCTAAGATTGGAAAAAATTGTATTATTGGAGGTCAAGTTGGTATTGCAGGACATATAAATATTGGTAATAATGTAAAAGTTCAAGCGCAATCGGGCATTGGAAAAAGCTTAAAAGATGATTCAATAGTACAAGGTTCGCCTTCTTTTAATTATTCTGATTGGAATAAATCCTATGTGCATTTTAAAAATTTACCAAAGACAATATCAACTATTGAAAAAAGACTAAATTCTATTCAAAATGACCAAACAGAAAACAATTAGTAAGGAGATTACAATAGAGGGAATAGGTTTACACACAGGAAAAGAAGTAAGCCTAACTTTCAAACCCGCACCAATAAACAACGGTTTTATTTTTGTAAGATCAGACTTAGAAGGAAATCCTATTATTGAAGCATTAGCTATTTATGTAACAAATACTGACAGAGGCACCAATTTAGTGAAAGATGGAGTATCTATCAATACTTCTGAACATGTTTTAGCTGCAGCTGTAGGTTTGGATATTGACAACCTAATAATTGAAATAAATGCTTCTGAACCACCCATAATGGATGGTTCATCAAAATTATTTATCGAGGCTTTAGAAAAGGCACAAATTATTGAGCAAGATGCCGAACGTGAAGAGTTTATAGTCACTGAAAATATTAGTTATTATGATGAAGAATCAGGAAGTGAAATAGTCTTAATGCCAGCCGATGAATTCCAAGTTACAACTCTTGTTGATTTCGGTACCAAAATCTTAGGAACACAAAATGCAACATTATCACATTTATCTGATTTTAAAAAAGAAATAAGTAAAGCAAGAACTTTTAGTTTTTTACATGAGCTTGAAAGCATGCTTGATAACAATTTGATTAAAGGTGGAGATCTTAATAACGCGATAGTTTATGTAGATAAAACTATTTCAGATATTACAATGGAAAAGCTCAAAAAAGCTTTTAATCGCGAAAAATTGACCGTGCAACCCAATGGTATATTAGATAATTTGAAGTTGTATTGGCAGAATGAAGCTGCACGTCATAAATTATTAGATGTGATAGGAGATATAGCTTTAGTTGGCATGAAAATAAGGGGGAAAGTCATCGCAACGAAACCCGGTCATAAAATAAATACCAATTTTGCCAAAAAATTAGCGAGAATTATTCAATTGGAAAAGAGAAATAAGATACCACAATTTGATTTAAATCAACCTCCTTTAATGGATATTGAAAAAATAATGGAGATTTTACCACACAGACCTCCATTTCTTCTTATTGACAGAATCATTGAATTGACCGATAAACATGTTGTTGGGATGAAAAATGTTACGATGAATGAACCCTTTTTTGTCGGGCATTTTCCGGGTGCACCTGTTATGCCAGGAGTATTACAAATAGAAGCTATGGCACAATGTGGAGGCGTATTAGTTTTGAGTACAGTACCTGACCCGAAAAACTATTTGACGTATTTTATGAAAATAGATAGAGTAAAATTCAAACAAAAAGTGCTCCCCGGTGACACTTTAATCTTTAAAGCAGAATTAATAACTCCAATTAGGCGTGGTATTTGCAATATGCAAGCCTATGGATATGCAAATAATAAATTGGTAGTAGAAGCTGAATTAATGGCTCAAATAGTAAGAGTGCAAGACCCAAAATAAATATGAATCAACCCTTATCATACGTTAATCCAGGAGCGAAACTAGCAAAAAATGTAGTTATTGAGCCCTTTACAAATATTGAAAACAATGTGGAAATTGGTGATGGAACATGGATTGGTTCCAATGTCACCATAATGGAAGGAGCTAGAATCGGTAAAAATTGTAGAATTTTTCCGGGTGCTGTTATTTCTGCAATTCCACAAGATCTAAAATTTGAGGGAGAAGACTCATTAGCTGTTATAGGTGATAATGTGACGATACGTGAATTTGTCACAGTTAATAGAGGAACTAAAGCCACAGGTGAAACGAAAGTAGGAAATAATTGTTTAATTATGGCAACGGCTCATATTGCTCATGATTGTGTTTTAGGCGAAAATGTAATTATTGTAAATGGGGTAGCATTAGCAGGACATGTTATCATTGGTGATAGTGCTATTATTGGAGGACTAGCAGCTATTCATCAATTTATTAATGTCGGAGAACATGCTATGGTATCAGGAGGTTCGCTGGTTCGAAAAGATATTCCTCCCTTTACCAAAGCGGCAAAAGAACCCATTTCGTTTGTTGGAATTAATTCAATTGGTTTGCGCAGAAGAGGATTTTCAACAGAGAAAATTAGAGAGATTCAAGATATATATCGTATTATTTATCAAAAGAACTATAACACAACACAAGCACTTGGTATTGTAGAAGCTGAAATGCAAGCAAGTCGTGAAAGAGATCAAATCATTCAATTTATCAAGGATTCTAAACGTGGAATAATGAAAGGTTACACGAGTCTTAATAGTAAGTAACAAATTAAATTCACAGAGAAACCTAAAAACCAAACTATAAAAAACCTTAAACTATAACTTAAATGGCATCAACTTCAGACATTCGTAAAGGACTTTGTATTGTTTATAACAACGATATTTATAAAGTAATTGAATTTTTACACGTAAAACCGGGAAAAGGACCTGCTTTTGTTAGAACAAAATTAAAAAGTTTAACAAATGGGAAAGTTTTAGATAACACTTTTTCAGGAGGTAGTAAAATAGAGGAAGTTCGCGTTGAAACAAGAAAATATCAATTTTTATATGCAGATGCAGACGGAGTTACTTATAACTTTATGAATATGGACGATTTCAACCAAATAACCCTTCAAAAAGATGTATTAGATGCTCCTGATTTATTAAAAGAAGAAGAAATGGTAACGATAATAGTAAGAGCAGCAGATGAACAACCACTATCCGTTGATATGCCACAAAATGTTATCTTAGAAGTTATAGCAACCGAGCCGGGTGTAAAAGGAAATACAGCAACCAACGCAACAAAGCCTGCAACCGTAGAAACAGGAGCACGTGTAAATGTTCCCTTATTTATTAACGAAGGTGATAAAATAAAAGTTGATACCGAAAAGGGTACCTATTTAGAACGTGTTAAGAACTAAAATAAAATTAAAGAAATAAGGCTATCGGTTTTTTTATTGTAACAGATAGCCTTATTTTTGTGCCCAATTTTAAGGGATTCTAAAAATATAATTTATTATGAGTGTTCTTGTAAATAAAGATTCAAAAATTATTGTCCAAGGTTTTACGGGTGGAGAAGGAACTTTTCACGCTTCACAAATGATTGAATATGGTACCAATATTGTAGGTGGTGTAACTCCCGGAAAAGGAGGACAAACCCATCTTGACAAACCCGTTTTTAATTCTGTAGCTGAAGCTGTAAAAAAAGCTGATGCAGACACTTCAATTATATTTGTACCACCTGCATTTGCCGCTGATGCAATGATGGAAGCAGCTGAAGCAGGAATAAAAACTATTATTTGTATTACAGAAGGAATTCCTGTAGCAGATATGGTAAAAGTTCAAGATTATATCAGCAAAAAAGACTGTAGATTAGTGGGGCCGAATTGTCCGGGTGTAATTACTCCGGAAGAAGCTAAAGTAGGCATCATGCCTGGTTTTGTGTTTAAAAAGGGTAGGGTAGGAGTTGTTTCTAAATCCGGTACTTTAACTTACGAAGCTGCTGATCAAGTAGTAAAACAAGGTTTGGGTATTTCAACCGCTATAGGCATTGGTGGTGATCCAATAATCGGTACAACTACAAAAGACGCTGTAGAAATGTTTATGAACGACCCGGAAACAGATGCAATTGTAATGATTGGTGAAATTGGAGGAAATCTGGAAGCAGATGCTGCAAAATGGATAAAAGAAGACGGTAATAGAAAACCGGTTATCAGTTTTATTGCCGGACAAACAGCACCTAAAGGACGTACAATGGGACATGCTGGAGCTATTGTTGGTGGTAAAGACGATACAGCACAAGCAAAAATGCGAATTTTAGCAGAACATGGAATCCACGTAGTTGAATCACCTGCAGAAATAGGTAAAAAGGTAGCTGAGATTTTAAAATCTTAAGTATCCTAAAATAACATTCTTTAAACCGAATAACAGTATTTGTATTGGTTAATCCTGAGGTTTTGGAAGAGTAACCTTAAAAAAATTAATATAAAAAAAAGCCGTTTGAGAAATCAAATGGCTTTTTTCTTGTATTAAATCTTAAACCTTTTTTAAATTAGTTCAACCGCTAAACGGGTTAGTTACTAATTTATTAGTAAATTTATAGGATCTTTTAAAATAATCAAAACTAAATATAAAATATTATGAAAAAAATCACTTTAATTGTAAGCCTAAGCCTATTAGTTATTTTAACAAATCAAAATGTTTACGCTTTTAATACAAAAACAGATGAAATTAGTGTTAAAACATCAAAAGATAGCTACATTGTCAATGAAGAAATTACAGTTAATTTTTCAGGATTACCTGGTAATAAAGAAGATTGGATAACTTTAATTAAGCCTTCGGCTTCTGTAAGAGACTATGGCAATTGGAAATATACACATGGCCAAACAAGTGGTAGTTTAACCTTTAGCGGGATGCAAGAAGGTGAATATGAAGTCAGAGTGTTTTTTAGTAATGGCTTTACAATCCAAGCCAGATATCCTTTTAAAGTCATCAAAAGCACTAAGGTCGCTACTTTAGAAGAAATCATTGAAAGTAGTCCTGCTAGAAATTATATTAACTCACTAGTTGAAAGGCTAGACGAACTCGAATCACTTAAAAATAGTCCAGATTGGGGAAGTGAAAGCACGATGATGAGATACGCATCATTACTTGAAGTCGTACCCATTCATTTAGAAAATGTAATATCG